>CAZNSV010000339.1:0-4425 GCA_964575775.1 uncultured Desulfovibrionaceae bacterium | reverse complement strand
CACATTCCCCCTTGTCCGGCGCAACCGCCCCTCTGCGCACCTGGCCCGCCGTGCTCGGCGTGAACATGACCATCCTCATGGCCACGCTGGACGTGAGCATCGTCAACGTGGCCCTGCCCACCCTGGTCAAGGAGCTGGGCACGGACTTCGCCACGGTGCAGTGGGTCATGGTCAGCTACCTGTTGGTGGTCACCAGCCTGATGCTCTCGGCCTCGCGCCTGGGGGACATGCTGGGCAAGAAGCGCCTGTTCATCATCGGGTTGGTGGTCTTCACCCTGGCCTCCCTGCTCTGCGGCCTGGCCTGGGACGTGGGCAGCCTCATCGTGTTCCGCGCCTTGCAAGGGGTGGGGGCCGTGGGGGTCCAGGCCCTGGGCGCGGCCATCATCACCGAGATCGTGCCCCGGGAGCAGCTGGGCAAGGCCATGGGCTTCATCGGCGGTACGGTCTCCCTGGGGCTTTCGGCCGGTCCCTCCATCGGCGGCCTGCTCATCGGCCTGGCGGGCTGGCGCTCCATCTTCCTCGTCAACGTGCCCATCGGCCTGTTGGCCTGGTGGATCATCCAGCGCGAGGTACCGCAGCTGCAGCGCCCCCAGGAGCGCGAGACCTTCGACTTCGCCGGGGCCGTCACGCTCTTCCTGTCCCTGGGCTGCTTCGCCCTGGGGCTCACCTGGGGGCAGCAGCAGGGGTTCGACCAGTTCGCCGCGCTGGGCCTGCTGGCCGTGGCCGGGTGCCTGCTGCTGGGCTTCCTGTGGTGGCAGTTGCGCTGCCGCCACCCCATGCTGGACCTCTCCCTGTTCAGGAACAAGCTCTTCAGCCTGAACCTGGCCATGAGCTACTGCGTTTTCGTGGGGTTGGGCTACATCTACATCCTGCCCTTCTTCTTCCAGCTGGCCCAGGGCCACGGCCCCGAGGCCATCGGGCTGCTGCTCGTGGTGGTGCCCGGCACCATGGGGCTGGTCTCGCCCCTGGCGGGCATGCTCTCGGACCGCTGGGGAGCCAGGGGTGTGAGCATCGGCGGGCTGCTGCTCTTCATCGTGGGGGCGGTGTCCATGACCACCCTGGAGGCCCAGACCCCCTGGTGGGGCTTCGTGCTGCGCGCCATACCCATCGGCCTGGGCATCGGCTTCTTCCAGGCGCCCAACAACAGCGCCATCATGGGGCAGGCGCCCCGCAACCGCCTGGGCGTGGTCTCCGGGCTCATGAACTACTCCCGCACCATCGGCCAGACCACGGGCATTCCGGTCATGGGCGCGGTGTTCACGGGCATGGTCCTGGGCAGCGCGGAGCTGCCCCGCGCCGCCGGGCTGGGCGCGGCCCCGGCCGAGGCCCTGACGCGGGGGCTGTCCGTGGTCTTCGCCATCACCGCGGGCCTGGGCTGCGTGGCCCTGGCCCTGGCCCTGGTCGCCTATGGTCTGGATCGTCAACGCGCGGCCGAGACTGCGCCGCAAGCCAACAAGGAGTGAAGCCATGCTCCGTCTTTCGCGTTCCGCCGTCCTGCTGACGGCCCTGCTGTGCGCCGCCCTGCTGCTCGGGGCCTGTGCGCCCAAACAGCCGCTGCCCCCGCAACCGGCACCGCCCACCATCGCGGAGCCGCCCCGCGAGCCCTTGCCGGACAGCCTGGGTCAGTGGAAGCCCCTGGTGGAGCGGCTGCTGGCCGAGGGTTTCGAGCGCGAGCGGCTCATCGCCTTGTTCTCACGCCCGGGACTGCAGTTCGACCCCGCGCCCATGCGCACCAAGCTGGCGGAGCTGCTGCGGGTGCACTTCAACCGGGAGCGCACCCGCGCCATCCAGGAAACCCTGGCCACCCTTGGCTTCGACCCCGGCCCGGCGGACGGGCTCTCCGGGGAGCGCACGCGCCTGGCCATCCAGGCCTTTCAGCAGGTCAAGGGGCTGCCCAAGGACGGCGAGCCCTCGGACGCGCTGCGGGAGCTGCTCGTGGCGGAAGTGCAGCGCCCCAGGGAGCTGTGGCCGCGCCCCCCGGCGGATTTCGTGCCTGGTCCGGACGCGCCCGTGAGCAAGGCGGTGTACGACAGCCTGCTCACGCCCAAGCAGCTGGCGGCCAGCGTGAGCTTCTACCGCTCCCATCTGCCGCTGTTGCGCAGCATGCAGCAGCGCTACAACGTGCCCCCGGAATTGGCCGTGGCCATCTTCACGGTGGAGACGCGGCTGGGCGAATACCTCGGGGGGCGCAAGGCCTTCGCGGCCCTGGCGGGCATGGCCTTGTCCCGGGATTTCGGGCTGATCCGCCCCTATCTGGAAAACCCGCCCGCCTCGCCGGAGGAGGAGGCCTTTTTGCGTGACAAGGCCCTGGAGCGGGGCGATTGGGCCTATGCCGAGCTGGTGGCGCTCCTGCGCTACGCCCAGAGCAAGGGGCGCGACCCGCTGGAGATCCCCGGCTCCATCTACGGCGCCATCGGGTTGGGGCAGTTCATGCCCAGCAACGCCGTGACCTACGGCGTGGACGGCAACGGCGACGGCCGGGTGGACCTCTTCACCCTGGAAGACGCGGTGATGAGCTTCGGGAACTTCATGCAGGCCATGGGCTGGGAGGGCGACATGCGCGACGAGGCCGCCCAGCGCAAGGTGCTGATGCGCTACAATCGCAGCGTGCGCTACGTGAACACGGTGCTGGCCGTGGAGGGGCACATCAAGCGCAACGGGATGTAGGGTTGCCCCTTTGTGGGGCGTTCTTGTAGGGTGCCCGTGCGCACCGTGAACAGAGGAGGTCCGCCATGCGCGTCCGTACCCACCCTGGCGCAGTGCTGTGGGAAGACTATCTGCTGCCCCTTGATCTGTCGCCGGATGCCCTGGCCCGGGCCCTGCGCGTCCCAGCCCGACGGATTGCCGCCGTGGTGCGGGAGCGCCGCGCCGTGAGCGCGGACACAGCCCTGCGGCTGTCCCGTTACTTCGGCACCACGCCCCAGTTCTGGCTGCAGCTGCAGACCGCCCACGACCTCTCCAGGGCCCAGGCCCTCAAGGGCGAGGAGATCGAACGCACCGTGGCCCCGCGCGCGTCTGGGGGCGGCGGCTCTTGACAGCCGCCCCTTTGGGGCTCTAAAGGATGTCCGCGGCCATTGCCGCATGGAGTGGCGGGGAATCGCCCCGCGCTCTCTGAACCTGCAAGGAGTTTTTGTGTCATTCCTCGTATTGGAGCTTGTGCCCCGCGTTGCCGCCTGGAGCGTTGGCGCCTAGCAGCCCCCGGAGCCTGTGGATCCCGTGGATCCCCTGGACCACCTGGAACCCAGGGCGTTCGGTCCGCGTCGCGGATCGGGCTGCCTGCCCGCCCCTGGGACCGCTTCCGCCCCCCGTGCATTTTTGGGGGCATGGATCCTGACCGGACTCCGGTGGGACCGTGCCCGCCGGGTTCGCACGGACCGGGTCTTGCGTCACGCCTGCGCGGCAACCCCCTCCCCATCCGTCGTTCGGTACCGGAATTCCCGGTCCGCCCCCTTTGTTTGCGGCAGGGGCACTGCCCCCGCTCATACCGGAAGGGGCGGACGCACGGCGGCGCGCACTGTCGGCGCAAAGCGCAGCGTTGTGCGCGCCAAGCCCAAACCATACGAGGCATGAAGCAATGATCATCCGTCACGAATCCCCCGCTGACCACGCAGCAATCAGCGAGCTGCACCACCGCGCCTTCCTGAACCATCCTTACGCCACGGACCCTGCCAACCCTAGCGAGCCCGACATCGTGCTCGGCCTGCGCGCCGCCGGGGCCCTGTCCCTGTCTCTGGTGACGGAGCTGGACGGCCGGGTGGTGGCGCATCTGGCCCTGTCTCCCGCCCCTGTGGGTGAGGACACGCAGGGCTGGTATCTGCTGGGCCCCATCGGGGTGCTGCCCGAGCTGCAGCGCAAGGGGCTGGGCTCGACCCTGCTGCGCGAGGCCCTGGCCCAGCTGCGGAGGCAGGGCGCCCTGGGCGTGGTCCTGGTGGGCGAACCGACCTATTACCAGCGCTTCGGATTCCGCTCCCACCCGGGTTTGACCTATACCACGGTGCCGGAGCAGTATGTCCTGGGGCTGGCCTTCACGCCGCGCCCCCCACGAGGGAGCATCACGGCCCATGCGGCCTTTGACTGCTAAGGGCAGTAACGGCGGGCTGTAGCACCGAGCTGTACCGGCGAGCTGTAATACCAGAGCGCTGCAAGGCGGCACGACACCACGCTCAAGGCCGTACGGCGCCGCACTTCGAAACACGCAACCCCCCACGGCGGAGGAGGAACCTGGTTCTTCCTCCGCTGTTTGCGTTGTGCGCTTGCAGAGAATCAGTTTGGGAAGTGACAAACCGGATCCTCCGGCCGACCAGCGAAGAGGGGTCCGGGAGTATACGTCTTGTCGTTGACAACAGACGCTTGTCGCTTTACATGGGGACGATGATTCGCAGCGTGAAACATCGCGGGTTGCGGCGCTTGTACGAGGCTGACGAC
>CAZNSV010000338.1:0-4459 GCA_964575775.1 uncultured Desulfovibrionaceae bacterium | reverse complement strand
AGCCGTTGAAACTTTATCCCGAAATAGGGATACCCCGCCATCAAACGAAGAGATTCTCCCAGAGGGACATGAGCGAGGCTTCGTCGTAGGCATTGAGCTGGCGTGCCAGCTTGAGCAGAATCTTTTCCATAGAATGGGGGCTCCTTGTCCGGCCCGCGGCGCGTGGGCGCGCGCCCGAGGAAGGGCGGCGGCACCTCGCGGGTCCGGTTTCCCCGGCGCTAGGCTCTTGAAAAATCCGTAAAAGAGACCTACCGTCTCGGATTCAACAACGCATGCCGCCAGGGAGAAAAAGCATGAGCGATTTGAAGAAAATTTACAAGACCCTGCAGAAGGACCCCTTTCCTCCGGAAATGCGGCTCATCCTCGGGGAGCAGGAACTGCGCTTCGCCAAGAAGACCTGGACCATCGACGGCGAGCAGCGTGGCTTGCGCTACGGCGAGAATCCGGACCAGCCCGCGGCCCTGTACACCCTGGTGGGGGGCGGGCTCGAGCTGGGCGGCGTGCGCCTGCGCGGACCCGGCCAGGGCCTGGTCTCCAGCCTCACCGAGGCCGAAATGCTCCAGGCGGGCAAGCATCCGGGCAAGATCAACCTCACCGACGTGGACAACGGCGCCAACATCCTGCAGTACCTCGGTGCCCATCCCGCCTGCGTGATCCTCAAGCACAACAATCCCTGCGGCGCGGCCTGGAGCGAAAACTCCCTGGCCGAGGCCCTGGACAAGGCCTTCTGGGGTGACCGCATCGCGGCCTTTGGCGGCACCGTGGTCTGCAACCGCCCCTTGGATAAGGAAACGGCCCAGCTCCTGACCCGGGCCTATTTCGAGGTGGTGGCGGCGCCGGAGTTCGAGGCCGGGAGCCTGGACCTGCTCAAGGCCAAGAGCAAGAACCTGCGCATACTGCGCATTCCGGGCCTGGCCGAGCTGGACTCGCTGGCCGGGGAGCCCTTCCTGGAGCTCAAGTCCCTGCTGGACGGCGGCCTGGTGGCCCAGTTCTCCTTCTGCAACCGCATCCGGGGCGTGGAGGACTTTCTCCCGGCCACGGCGGAAAAGGACGGCCTGGTGGTGGCGGCACGCAAGCCCACCCCGGCCGAGGCCAAGGACCTGCTCTTTGCCTGGGCCGTGGAGGCCGGGGTCACCTCCAATTCCGTGATCTTCGCCAGGGACGGGGCCACGGTGGCCATCGGCACCGGCGAGCAGGACCGGGTGGGCTGCGTGGAGCTCACGGTGCACAAGGCGTTCACCAAGTATGCCGACCGCCTGGCTTTTCAGGAGAAGAACCTCCCCCTGTACGAGCTGCAGGCCCGGGCCGAGGCCGGGGACACGGGTCTGGCCCTGGCCCTGGAGGACATCCTGGCGCGCACCCGGGAGGCCAAGGCCGGTCTGCCGGGCACGGTGCTGGTCTCGGACGGCTTTTTCCCCTTCCGCGACGGCGTGGACCTGGCCATTGCCCAGGGCGTGACGGCCATTGCCCAGCCCGGCGGCTCCATCCGCGACGTGGAAGTGATCCAGGCCGTGAACCAGGCCCAGCCGCAGGTGGCCATGGTCTTCACCGGGCAGCGTTCGTTCCGCCATTGACAGCGCTGCCGCGCAAGCGGCAGCCACAGCCTTCGGGAGACGCATGTCCGAGAGAAATCCGTTTGCGCAGCATCTGCAGCCCGGCTGCATCGTGGAGTTCATGCACGGCGACCGCCCCCAGCTGGCCTGGGTCCTGGACGAGCAGGCCGGGCGGCTGCGGCTGCTCACCGTGAACCGGCGGGAGGTCAAGCTGCCCGAGGGGCGCTTGCTGGCCTGGAGCGGCCCGGTGCACCGCCGGGAGAGCTCCCGCGAGGAGATCCACGAGCAGCTGCTCCGGCACCAGCAGCTGCGGGAGGAACTGGCCGCGAGCCTCGACCCCATGGAAATCTGGGAGCTGGCCCAGGGCGAGGTGGAGCAGGCGCCCCTGCAGTGGTTCGCCGAGCTGATCTGGTCCCGGGCCGAGGCCGCGGACCCGGACCGGCTGGCCGCCCTGGGGCGGGCGCTTCTGGAGTGCAAGAGCCACTTCAAGTACCAGCCGCCCCAGTTCATGATCTACACGGCGGAGAAGGTGCAGCAGCGGATGCAGGAGCAGCTGGCCGCCGAGGAACGCGAGCGCTACGGCGTGCAGGGGCGCGAGTTTCTGGAACGGCTCTGGCTCACGCGCAATCAACCCCAAGGGGCGGACCTGCTGCCCCTGCCCGGAGACCTGGAGCAGCAACTCAAGGAGCTGCTGCTGGCGCGCATCGCCACGCCCGACGATCAGGAGACCGAGCCGGTCTGGAAGCTGCTGCGCAAGGGGCTGCCGGAAACGTCCCACCTGGAGTTGCAGCTGGCCCAGGCCTGGGGCATCGTGCCCACGCACCACAACTATCATTACGATCAGGCGGGCTACGCCCCGGGCGACGCCTGGAGCGCGGCCCATGCCGCCGAGGTGGAGGCCTTGCGGGCCAGGGTTCTGGCCCTGCGGGAGGAGCCCTCGCCCCTGCCCTATGTGAGTATCGACGCGGCCACCACCCGGGACGTGGACGACGCCTTCCACCTGGAGCCGGACCCGGCCGGGCTGCGGCTGCGGCTGGCCCTGGCGCGCCCCACCCTGGGATGGGAGCCCGACAGCCCCCTGGGGCGGGCGGTGGCGCAACGCGCCACCAGCATCTACCTGCCCGAGGGCGACAGCCACATGCTGCCCGAGGCCCTGGGCACGCGGTTCTACAGCCTTCTGGCCGGACAGGAATGCCCGGCCCTGGAGGTGGAGATGCTGCTGGACCCCGAGGGCGCCCTGCTCGGCACGGAGCTGCGCGCCACATGGGTGCTGGTGCGGGAGAATAGCAGCTACGAGGCCGCCGAGGCCGCCATTGCCACGGCGCAGGCTGACCCGGCCGTTGCGGGAGAGCGGGAGCGCATGCTCCTCATGGGGGCGGAGCTGGCCGAACGCCTGCGGCAACGCCGGGTGGCGGGCGGGGCCGTGGTCATCGAGCGGGCCGAGCCGGAGTTGCGGCTGGAAGGGGAGGGGGAGCAGGTCAAGGTGCTGATCGAGACCAAGACCGAGACCCCGCGCGCCCAGCTGCTGGTGAGCGAGCTGATGATCCTGGTGAACACCGCCGTGGCGGCCTGGGCCCGGGAGCGCAACGTTCCGCTGCTCTACCGCACCCAGGACATCGCCCTGGCCAAGGAGAGCGCCGGGGTCTGGTGCGCGCCCGAGGACATCCACCGGGTGGTGCGGGGGCTGTCCGGGGCCTGTCTGGAACTGGACCCGCGCCCCCACGCGAGCCTGGGGGTCCCGGCCTACAGCTCGGTTTCCTCGCCCCTACGGCGCTATTCCGATTTCGTGAACATGTTTCAGCTGCAGCACTTCCTGGCCCAGGGCGAGCCCCGGTTCACGCGCGAGGAACTGGCCCAGCAGCTGCCCCTGCTCAATGCGCGGCTGGAAGCGGCGGGGCGCATCCAGCGCTTCCGCCCCCGCTATTGGAAGCTGCTCTACTGCAGGCAGCAGGGCAAGAACGCGCGGTTCCGGGCGGTGGTGGTGGACGAGGGGCCGCATTTTCTGCAGCTGGCCCTGCCGGACGAGCAGTTACTCCTGCGGGGGCACCGCAGCCTGTTCGGCGAGAAGGTCTATCCGGGGCAGTGTTTCCGGGTGCGCCTGGGCAAGATCGACCCGCTGCACAACGAAGTGCACGTGCTGGAGGCCGAGGAAGACGAGGGCGGCGAGCCCTCCGTGGCGATGACGTCATGAAGGAGGCAAGACCATGGCGATAGTGTTGGTGATCCTGGCGTATTTCCTGGGCTCCGTGCCCTTCGGACTGGTGGTGGCCAAGGGCATGTGCGGGGTGGATCCCCGGACAGTGGGCAGCGGCAACGTGGGCGCCACCAACGTGGCTCGCAACTGCGGCCTGTCCGCCGGCATCCTGACCCTGGCCCTGGACCTGCTCAAGGGGCTGGTGCCCGTGGCCGTGGCCCTGGATGCCGGACTGACCACCGGTGCCGTGAGCCTCACGGCCCTGGCGGTCCTGGTGGGGCACTGCTACTCGGTGTTCCTGGGGTTCCAAGGGGGCAAGGCCGTGGCCACCACGGTGGGCGTGTTCCTGCCCATCGCCTGGGTGCAGACCGTGCTGGCCGTGGCCGTGCTGCTGCTGGTGCTTGGCAGCACCGGCTTCATGTCCGTGGCCTCCCTGTCCCTGATCACCAGCCTCTTCCTGTTCCTGCTGTTCAGTGGTAAGCTTGCGTTCCTGCCCCTGGCCTTCGCGGTGCTGCTGCTGATCTTCTGGCGGCACCGGGAGAACATCCTGCGCCTGGCCCGGGGCGAGGAGCATCCCTGGCGCAAGACCAAGTCCAAGCCCGAGCCAAACCCCGAGGAAGACGCCTGAGCATGCTGCCCTATCCGGAAATCGATCCCGTGGCCCTGGACCTGGGGCTCCTCAAGGTGCGCTGGTACGGCCTGATGTACCTCT
>CAZNSV010000337.1:0-4473 GCA_964575775.1 uncultured Desulfovibrionaceae bacterium | reverse complement strand
TTTGCCGAGTGGGCCGGAAGCCTGCTGGCCGAGGCGCCGCATCTCTTCAAGGCCAGCTCCGGGTCCGGCGGCGCGGGGGGCAGTGGAGCCAACGGCACTCCCGCTGCCGAGCAGGGGCCCGCCCCCGTGATCATCAGCCGCGAGCAGGCCCGCAATCCCATCCACTATCGCCGCGCCAAGGAAAAGGCGGCCAAACTGGGCAGCGAACTGCTCATCCAATAACGAGGAACGATCATGGGTAACTCCCTCACCGCCTATCAGCCCACCTTCTACGCCCAGGAGGCCCTCATCCACCTGGAAAAAGCCCTGGGCATGGCCGTGCGCGTGCACCGCGGCTACGACGAGGAGCGCCGCAGCGCCAATCTGGGGCAGAGCATCACCATCCGCCGCCCCGGCTCCTTCAGCACCCAGGCCGGGGGCACGGGCAGCACGCCGGACCTGCAGGCCGAGTCCGTGACCATTGCCCTGGACAACTGGCGCGAGGTCAAGTTCGCGGTCACGGACAAGGAACTGGCCTACGGCGGGGAGCGGCTGGTGGACGAGCACATCGCGCCCGCGGCCTACGCCCTGGCCAGCTATGTGGACGCCCAGCTCACCGCGCTCTACCGCTACGTGCCCTGGCAGGTGGACTGCGCCGCCGCGCCCACCGAGGCGGACATCCTGGCCGTGCGCAAGGTGCTGCGCAACAACGCCGGGGCCCTGGTGGACGTGGGCGGGGTGCACTTCGCCCTGGATCCCGAGCTCGAAGCCGCCTTCCTGGCTCGGGACGTGTTCCACTCCGCCGCCGTGGCCGGGGTCGATGCCGGGACCGCCCTGCTGCAGGGCTCCCTGGGTACCCGTTTCGGGGTGGAGCACTTCGTCAACCAGAACCTCCCGGTGCACACCGCCGGGAGCGTGGTGACCGCCGGCACCGACACCGTGGGGGCCCTGAACGGCGACCACGTCAAGGGTGCCACGGTCATTGCCCTGCAGGACCTCTCCCTGGTGGAGACCCTCAAGACCGGCGACAGTTTCGGCCTTGCCGGGCACACCCAGCGCTACGTGGTGACCGAGGACGTGACCCTCAACGCCGGGGGCGCCCCTGCGGTGTCCGTGTTCCCGGCCCTGGTGCGCGACTACCCCGACGGCAGCGTGGTGACCTTCGACAACGGTTCCCAGGCCACTGTGCATGCGGACAAGTACCACGCCAACCTCATGTTCCACCGCAACGCCTTTGCCCTGGCCTTCGCCCCCTTGCCGGAAATCGGGGACGGCGCGGGCGCCAACATGGCGGTGGTCACGGACCCGGTGAGCGGGCTCTCCATCCGCTCGCGGCTGGCCTACATCGACGCCTCGGCCACCGTGAACGTGACCCTGGACGTCCTGTTCGGAGTGGCCTGCCTGGAGCCCAATCTGGCCGTGGTCCTGCGCCGCGACTACTAGAGCAATGTCCTGAATCAATAGGGAATTGGTTCAGGAAGGAGCCTCACTGCAAGGCGAAACCGCGCTAGCCGCGTCCCGGGGGGGAGCCGGTGCTTCCCCCCGGACGCCTCTCCCCCTGGGACACAAAGGAGCCTGCCCCATGGCTGAACTGGAAACTATGCGCATTGTCTGCCCCAAGGATGTGGGGCGTTACTGGATCATCAACAGCCGGGATTTCGACCCGGCCCGGCACAAGGTCTGGGGAGAAGTCACAATGCAGCGGATTGCGTTGCCGGGGAGGGAAGGCATGATCAAGGACAAGCGGACCAAGGCTGCCCCGAAAACGGAAACGAAGCGTGAACGCAGGGCATCTGCACCCTCTCAGACCCAGGTGCAGCTTTCGCTCGTGGACTATTGCCCGAAAGCTGGATCCGAATCAGACGAGTCCAGTCATACCGCAGGAGCTGAGTGATGCACTTCTGTACGGATCAGGATCTGGAGCGACGGCGGGCCGGAATTCTGGAGCTGTTGCCCCAGGGCGCGGCGCCCCTGCGTGAGCTGGCCGCCGAGGAGCTGACGGACGACCTGGACCGCTGTTGGTACCGGGGCGCGGCCGCTGCCCGGGGTGTGGACTGGCGCACCCGCCCCTTGCGTCCCGAGGCCCTGGACCCGGCCCTGTTGCGGCGGCTCTGCGTGCTCAAGACCCTGGTTTTGGCCCACGAGCAGCTCATGCGCTACAACAGCGCCGAGGCCGACGGCTTCGAGCGGCACCGCGCCCTCTACGACCGCGAGTACCGCGAGCTGCTGGCCTCCCTGGCCGGGAGCGAGCTGCGCTACGACTGGGGGCCCGGCGTCAGTGCCCAACCCACGGCCACGTTGCGGCGTCTGGAACGGGGGTAGGCCATGGCCCTGTTGCCCATTTTCGTGGCTCCGGCCGCTGGCCAGGCCCTGGGTCGGCTCCTTGCCGCCCCACCCCGGGCCAGGGGCCTGATGCTGCACCGTCTCCTGCAGGCAGCGCCCTCGGCTTGCGCCCCCCTGGACGATCTTCCTCCACAACCGCTGTTGCCCCTGGCCCGCCCTGAAGGGCCGCAGACCCTGTTCCGTGCCGCAGGCCCCCGGGTGCTGCGCGGGGAGCGGGCCTCGGACCGGAAAGGGCGGGCTGGGCACGGCACCCCAACCCGGCAGGGAGCGCTCTTTCCGGAGCGCGAGCTGAACCGCTCCCGCGAGGTGCGGGACCTGGCCGCCAGGCTGCGCACCCTGCTGCGCTACGGGGAGGTGACGGCATGAACCCGGTCAGCAAGCGCGAGCGCATTGTCCAGGATTGTCTTGCGGCCCTGGGGGCCCTGCCCTGGATCCGCACCGTGACCCGGCGCCCCTATGCCTATGCCGAGGATTTGCAGGGTTTTGCCCAGACCCAGTTCCCGGTGCTCTCGCTGTTGGCGCATCTGCCGCGCCCCGTGCAGGAGCGCAAGGCCGGAGCGGGCAAGGAGTTCGTCTCCACCCTGGACCTGGATTGCTACGTTTTCGCCCTGGAGGCCCGCACCCCGGACGAGGCGCTCTCGGCCATGCTGGACGACGTCTGGCGGGCGCTCTTCGCGGACCCCCGGCGCGGCGGCTTGGCCCTGGACACCGTGGTGCTGCCCGAGACCGAGGCGGCCCATCGCCCCCCGTATGTGGGGTTCTGGCTCAGGGCGCGCATCACCTACGTGCACGACCACGGCGGCACCTGAGCCGTCCGGAGAAGCGGCGCACAACACCATCATCTGCCACAAGGAGCGGTACCATGCCCACAGGACTCGCCTCGGACAGAGGCTTCATCGGCTCGGGGGACCTCATGGTCCTGGATCTGGAAAATCCGGCCGGGGGCTTTCGCCCCATCGGCAACGCCACCCTGTTCCAGCTGACCCCCAAGGTGGAGCAGCTGGAGCGCAAGAGCTTCCAGCGCGCCACCCGGGGGCAGACCCTGGACACCTTCAAGCGCATGGACGGCGTGGATCTGCGCATCGAAGTGGACACCTTCGGCCGGGAGAACCTGGCCCTGGCCCTGGCCGGGACCGCCCAGGGCTTTACCCAGGCCGCGCGGGAAGACGGCAGCGCGGAGCTGACCCTGCGGCACGGGCTCTGGGTGGAGCTGGGGGCCTACAACGTCTCGGACGTAGCCATTGTGGGCCACAGCGAGGGCGAGGACTTCCTGGTCAAGCCCGAGGCCGGGATGGTCATGGCCCTGGCCGGGGGCGCTATCGCGGACAACAGCAGTGTGACCGTGACCTTCAAGGCCGCTGCGGTGGAGGACGGGGCCTACAGCATCGACGGCGGCGCCCGGCCGGATATCCTGCTGCAGCTGCGCCTGGACGGTCGCGACGACGTGACCGGCCGCAGCGTGATCACGGACGTCTGGCGGGTGCGGGTGAGCCCCACCGAGGCCTTCAGCTTCATCACCGGCGAATTCAACAAGCTGGTGCTCACGGCGGCGGCCGAAACCCCCGAGGGGCGCGACAGCCCCTTCCGGACCCGCGTGCTCCCGGCCCTGGCCTGATGACCCGTCACGGAGGGGCCGCGCTTCGCCGCCCCTCCCTTTCCACCCTGGAGAAGACACATGCTCAGACTGGAACAAAGAGTCCTGCTCGGCCCGCCCGAGGCGCAACAGGAAACAGTGGTGCGGGAGATCACGCCGCTCTTGGCCGCGCAGTTGCACCAGGTGCTGCTGCAGGGGCTGGAGCAGGCGCCGGAACGCTTCACGGTGCAGAGCCTGGCGGACCTGTTCATGGGCGACGCCGCGACCAAGCTCGAGCTCCTGGAACAGTGCTGCGACCTGGGCGCCGAGGTGCGCGGCCTGGGAGCCCTGGCCTTCGTGCAGCTCTGGCAGGCTTTCGAGGCGGTGAACGCCCCTTTTTTGGCCGAACTGGGGCGGCAGCTGGGCGCCACGGCGCAGGTGGAAGCGGAGCAAGGCACCGCCCCGAACCCTTCCCCGCCGACGCCCTCTGCCGCTGCCTCTGCTGCCTGCTCCAGCGAGGCCACAGCCACGTCTACGCCTACGGCTGGGGCTGGTTCATGAGCTGCCTGACGGCCACG
>CAZNSV010000336.1:0-4474 GCA_964575775.1 uncultured Desulfovibrionaceae bacterium | reverse complement strand
CTCCTGAAGCAAGCGCTGGTTGGTCACGTCCTGGACCACGCCCAGCATGCGCGGGCCGGGGTAATGGTCGCTCTGCAGCACGGAGCCGCTCTCACGCAGCCAGCGGACGTTGCCGTCAGCCAGGAGCACCCGGTGTTCGATGTCGTAATCCTCGCCGCTGCCCAGGGCGGCCCGCACGGCATCTTCCACCTGCAGCCGGTCATCCGGATGCACCAGACGGAGAAAATCCTCGTAGGTGCCCGGAAAGCTGCCCGGTTCCAGGCCGAAGAGCGGCTCCACGGTCTCGGACCAGTGTAGTGCGCCAGACTTTACGTCCCAGTCCCAGCTCCCGATCTGCGCCGCCTTCTGGGCCAAACGGAACTGCTCCTCGCTGCGCCGCAGGGCGAGTTCCGCCCGCTTGCGGCTGGTCACCTCCTGCCCGTAGGCATTGAGGTATTCCGTACCCACCGCGATCATGGCGAACTGGAAGAAGCGGTTCGCGACCTCCACCTCGCAGTATTCCGTGCCCCCGCTCTGCCAGACCCGTTCCAGCTCCTGACGCAGCAGGGCGGGGATCGGGTGCCCGGGTTCCAGCCCTTCCATGGCGAAGACTCCGCAGGCGGCCGGGTTGGCGTAGAGCAGGTTGCCGTTGCGGGCAATGCGCAGCACCGGGTTGGGGTTCTCGTCCGGGAACCGGGCCAGGTCCATGATCTGTCGCCGATAGGCGCGCTGTTCGCTGATGTCGCGAAAGATGCCCACGAGCAGCAGCAGCCCTTCGTGCTCGATCTTGCTGGCCTTGATGGCCACGTCCAGCAAACGGCCGTCCTTGGTCACCACCTGGGTTTCGATGGTCTGATCGTTCTCCGGCCCCGCATGGGCGACAAAGGTCCTGGAGTACTCGCCCTGCACGTCCTCCGGGGGGTGCAGGGTGCGTTGGTGCCGCCCCACGAGTTCTTCCCGGCTCCAGCCCAGGGTCTCCACCGCCGCCGGGTTGCAGTCCACGATGAGCCCGGTGTGCACAGCGGCGATTACGATCATGTCCGGCACGGTGTCGAACACTTTCTGATAGATGGAGTTGGGATTATTCATGCTCTGATCCTTCGGGGGCCCGCGGTCGCCCAAGTCCCTGCCCCCAACGTCTGGTGGCCGGGCGATGCCGCCCCGGTCCCCACTGCCCCACTGGTTGCCGCCCCCCCTGATGGGGCCACGCGACCATCTCACAGTTCTGTAATTCTGCCCTTACTCTGCGCGGAAAAAATGGTCAACCAGCGTTTGCGGATTCCTTTGTCTCCTGGCGCACAACCAGGAGCGGGAGTGCCCCTCCCAGCAGGGAATACGTCCCTGCAAGGCGTACCGACGGAGTGCTCTTACCTGGGGGCCCCTTTTTCCAGTATAATAAAATAGGCAATTGTCTTACGAAAAACCATTGGACAGGAAATCAAAGCTTTTGTAGGGGGGAGACTATTCATCGGGTGCCTCGGCGACCACGCCTGGCTTCCCAGAGGGGCGCACTCCATGCTAGAATCTGGCAAAGGGGAAAACAGCGCCTCGCGTCTCCAACGGTCCGCTCCTCGGCCCTGCGCACCATGAGGGACACCCAGAGACGGCAACACGGCAACAGCCCCCCAGAGCAGGCAGCCATGGACCACTCCCGCGACCCCGACACCGAGACATCCTCCGGTCTGCTGCATGAGATCCAGGAGCTGCGGGGGCGGTTGACCCAGCTCGAGGACACGCTGCAGTCCAGGCTCCGGCAAGGACTCGCCCAAGAGGGGCAGCCCCTGGACGAGCAGACCTTCCGCCTGCTGCTGGAGCAGGACGGGGACGGCCTGCTCGTGGTGGACGCCGCCGCCCAATCCATCCTTTACGCCAACCAGGCAGCCTGCGCCATTTTCGGCAAGGGCGAAGCCCAGCTCCTGGGAGAGACCTTCGGCTACCCCCTGTTCGGCGACCCCAACACCGACATCGACCTGTTCCACGAAGAAGACGTGCTGCGGGCCGAGCTGCGTACCCTGCCCATTGCCTGGGACGGCCGCGCGGCCTGGCTGGTGGCCGTGCGCGACGTGACCTCCCGCACCATCCACGCCCTGGAAGAGGAAGTGAAGCGCCGCCGCCGTGCCCAGGACGCCCTGCGCCGCTCCGAGCAACGCCTGGAATCCATCATCCGCTCCATCCCGGATATCGTCTACCAGCTCGACCCCCAGGGCCGCTTCACCTTTGTCAACCAGGCCGTGGAGAACTACGGCTTCCGCCGCGAAGACCTGCTGGGGAAAAGCGTCTTCGATTTCATCCACCCCGAGGACCAGGCCAGGGCCTCCTTCCGGGTCAACGAACGCCGCACCGGCGAACGCCGCACCCGGGACCTGGAGCTGCGCTTTCTGGGCAAGGACGAGCTGCCCATGTCCTTTGCCGTGTCCATGGAGCGCTTGCCCGTGGAGCCCTTGTTCCTGGTGGACGCCGAGGGCATCTACGACAAGGACTGCCCCAGCGCGCAGTCCTTCCTGGGCACCCAGGGCCTGGCCCGGGACATCTCGCACCGCAAGCGGGCCGAGGCCGAGGCCGCCCGCGCCCTGGACCGGCTCCGGGCCTTTTTCGACGCCATCCCCGGCTTCGTGCACGTGGTGGACACCCAGTATCGCATCCTGGACGCCAGCAACCGCTTCCTGGAAGCCATCGGCGTGGAGGCCAAGGAACACGTGTTGGGGCGCCACTGCTACGAAGCCTATCGGGGGCGCAGCGAGGTCTGCCCGGACTGCACGGTCAAGCGCGTCTTCGAGACCCGCAGCATGCAGACCCGCTTCTCCTCGGACCTGGATGAGCGCTTCGGCACCCTGTACACCAAGTCCCACGCCGCGCCCCTGATCAATGCCCAGGGGGAACTGCTGGGCGGCCTGGAACTGATCATCGACATTTCCGACCTGCGCCACACCGAACAGAACCTGACCCACGCCCTGGAACTGAACCTGGCCATGTCGCGGCTCTCGCGGTTGATCCTGCAGTCGCGCTCCCTGGAGGAAATCGCGCCCCTGGTGCTGGACACCGCGTGCAAGCTCACGTCCAGCCGTTTCGGCTTCGTGGGCTACATCGACCAGGAGACGGGGCACATGATCTGCCCCACCATGACGCCGGAGATCTGGGCGACCTGCGGCATGGCGGACAAGAAGGCCGAATTCTCGCGATTCGCGGGGCTCTGGGGCTGGGTGCTGGAGCACAGCGCCACCCTGCTGACCAACAGCCCGGAAACGGACCCCCGCTCCGGCGGCGTACCTCAGGGGCACATCGGCATCCAGCGCTTCCTGGCCGCCCCGGCCCGGGACGGCGAGGGCAAGGCCATCGGCATCGTGGCCCTGTGCAACGCGCCGCGCAACTACGGCGGCGAGGACCAGGACATCCTGGAGCGCCTGGCGGACATTTACGGCCTGGCCATCCAGCGCAGCCTCCACGAGCGGGAGCTGGTCGAATCCAAGCGCCAGGCGGAACTGGCCAACGAGGTCAAGAGTCACTTCCTGTCCAACATGAGCCACGAGCTGCGCACCCCGCTCAACGGCATCATCGGCCTGACCCAGCTGCTGCTGGGTACCGAACTCACCGAAGAGCAGCGCGAGTATCTGGAGATGTCGCGCCAGTCCTCGGAGAACTTGCTGGAGATCGTGAACAACCTGCTGGAGTTGGCCACCCTGGAATCCCAGGAAACCGCCCTGCAGGAGCGGGAGTTCTCCCTGCGTGAGGTGGTCACCGCCGCCGCCTCGGCCTACGGGGTTCAGGCCCGGCAGAAAGGGCTGGTGCTGCAGACCCACGTGGACCGCGACGTGCCCAGCGCCCTGTGGGGCGACAGCGTCCGGCTGCAGCAGATCATCGGCAACCTGCTCTCCAACGCCCTGCGCCACACCCTCAAGGGGCAGGTCGGCCTGGACGTGCGCCTGCATGAACCCCTGCAAGAGCGCGGCCCCGGCGCCCCGGTGCACCTGTGCATCGCGGTGAGCGACACCGGCGTGGGCATCCCCAAGGACAAGCAGCGGAGCATCTTCGAGAGCTTCGCCCTGGCCGAGCACTACCTGACCAAGCGCTACAGCGGCAGCGGCCTGGGGCTGCGCATCAGCAAACGCCTGGTGCAACTGCTGGGCGGCGAGATCCGGGTACAGAGCACCGAAGGCGTGGGCAGCACATTCACCTTCACCGTGCGCATGCGCATCGCGGACCTGGGCGAGGACAGCCCTTTCACGCCGCCCCCGCCTTGCGAGAGCTGCGCCCCGCTGCGCATCCTCCTGGCCGAGGACGACCCCGTGAACCAGACCGTGGTGCTGCACGCCCTGGAGCGGCAGGGCTACGACGTCGCCGCCGTGGCCAACGGCGAGGAGCTGCTGGAGGCCCTGGACAGCCGCGAGTACGACCTGCTGCTGGTGGACATCCAGATGCCCAGGCTCGACGGCCTGGCCGCCGCCCAGCGCATCCGTGCGGGGCAGACCCGCGCCCGGCGCGACATCCCCATGGTGGC
>CAZNSV010000335.1:0-4478 GCA_964575775.1 uncultured Desulfovibrionaceae bacterium | reverse complement strand
TGGGCTGCAGCACGTAGGTGCCGGGCTGGCGGGCCTTGATCCGCCAGGCGCAGCTGCCGGTGCCACCGGCTGGGATCTGCACGCTCGCGGTCTGGGGTTCCAGCTCGAAGGCGCCTGCCGGGGCCGCGGTAAGGCCGTCGCCCGCCAGCAGGTCCAACTCGCAGGCAAAGAGGGCGTCCGCGCCGTTGTTGACGATGGACAGTTCCAGGGGGCCGGCGGTCCCGGCCAGGACCGGCAGGGTGCCGAAACGCAGGCTGATGTCGTAGTCGGACTGAGGTGCGTCCACGGTGTCGCTGGCCCGGGGGGCCTGGGCAGCCGCCTGTTGCGGCGGGGGCGCGGCATTGCGGGCACGGCCGTGCAAGGCCGTGAGGCTCAGCACAGCGGCGATGAGCAGGGCCGAGGCCAGGGGCACGTGCCAGCGGCGCTCCTGCCCCCCCAACCGGAAGAGCAGCTCCGGCAGGAAAAAACAGGCCACGATGGCTGCGAGCTGCAGCAGGGCCACACTGGTGAAGCCGGCAAGAAAACTCATGACTGATCACTCCCTGGGGTGGTGGCTGCGGCGTCCCGCGCGCCGGAGTGTCCCTGTCCGCTCGGCAGGGGCGGCTCCTGGCGGAACCGGACAACCGGATCATCGGGGTCGTCGGGAGCGGCAAAGACGCCGGACAGGAGCGCGGGCTCGGCCACGGTCCACGGCGTGGGGGCAGGTGATTCGGCTGCGTCATCCTTGAGCGGGGCCTCGGGCTCGGGTGCCGCCGTGGCCTGTGCCCCCCACAGTACGGCGCTCCCCGCGGCCCCGTCATGGTACCGGGGTACTGGTCGAGCCGATACCCGGAGTTCGGCGTGCGGGTCAAGGGGGGCGGCAGTGCGCGGCATGGACCTCCCGACCCGGTCCTTGCCGGGCAGGGTGACGGCGATGCCGAGCACCTCGCGGCCCTGGTATTGCTCCAGGCTGATGCGCACCTGCTCCTGCTCCACGCTCATGAAGCGTTGCACGGTGCAGAGCAGCTCATGGCGGAGCTGGGGCAGACAGTCCAGACCTCCCAGCTGCAGGCGCTCCTCCTGCACGAGGCTCTGGAGCCGCGCCTTGGCAGTCCTGGCGCTGGCGGCCTGATGGCGGCGATAATAGTCGAAGAACCGCATCCCTGTCTCCCTGGCCTGGGGCCGTTCTTACCGCAAGGCGAATCTGCCCGCGGCGGCTGCGCGCCCGTTCCGGTTGTTCCTTTCCTCGTTCATCTCCCGAAAAGCCGTGCCAGAAAGCCCCGGCGCGGCGGTGTGACAAAGCGGTGTTCGCGCTCCTCGCCCAGCAGCCTGGCCACGGCGTCGCCGTAGGCCTGACCGGCCTCGCTGCGTTCGTCCAGGATCACCGGGGCCCCGGCATTGGAGGCCTGCAGCACGGCTGGGGACTCCGGCACCACGCCCAGCAGCGGGATGGCCAGGATCTCCAGCACGTCGTCCAGGCTCAGCATCTCCCCGCGCTTGACCCGCAAGGCATCGTAGCGGTTGAGCACCAGGCGGCAGGGGATGGGCTCGCCACCGTTTTCCGCCCTTCTGGTCTTGCCGGACAAGAGCCCCAGCATGCGGTCGGAATCGCGCAGGGACGAGACCTCGGGGTTGGTGACAAGAATGGCCTCGTCGGCCAGGTACATGGCCATGACCGCGCCGCGCTCGATGCCCGCGGGCGAATCGCAGATCACGTACTCGTGGCTCGCGGCCAACTCGCCGATGACGCGCTCCACGCCCTCCCGGGTCAGGGACTCCTTGTCCCTGGTCTGGGAGGCGGCAAGGATGGAGAGCTTGTCGCAGCGCTTGTCCCGGATCAGGGCCTGGTTGAGCGAGGCCTCGTTCTGGACCACGTTGACGAAGTCGTAGACCACGCGGCGCTCGCAGCCCAGGACCAGGTCCAGGTTGCGCAGCCCCACGTCGAAATCCACCACGGCGGTCTTGTGGCCGCGCAGGGCCAGCCCCATGGCCAGGGCCGCGCTGGTGGTGGTTTTTCCGGCACCGCCTTTGCCGGAGGTGACAACGATAATGCGTGCCAAACGGTTCTCCTCGTGCGCCCCCCCTTGGGGTGTGCGGTCAGGGGATGGGCTCCATGACCAGGCGCTCGCCCTCCAGGTAGACCTGGATGGAGCGGCCCTGGAGCTGTTCGTCCATGCTCTCGCTGGTCTTGTACAATCCGGCCACGGACAGCAGTTCCGCATGCAGGGCCCGGCAGAAGATGCGGGCCCTGGTATCGCCGGTGACCCCGGCCATGGCCCGCCCCCGCAAGGGGCCGTAGACGTGGACGCTGCCGTCGGCCAGGGCCTCGGCGCCGGAATTCACCGGCCCCAGGATCACCAGGTCGCCGCCGCGGGCGTAGGCCTTCTGTCCGGAGCGCAGGCCGCCCTGCTGCACGGTGACCCCGCGCTCTTCCTGTTTGGGGGCGCCGCGCTGAGTCCCGGCCAGCCCCAGCCCCAGGGAGCGGGCAATTTCGCACTGCGCCGCGCTGCCGTCCTTGAGCAGGGCGGGCACCAGGCCCAGCTCCCGCAGCCCCAGCACCAGGGCGGGCAGGTCCAGGCTGTCCTGGCTCTCGCCCAGGGCCGAAAGGTCCAGCTGCACCAGGCAGTGGGTGAAGAAGCCGGGACTGCGCCGCACCTGCTCGGCCAGCTGGGCCAGCAACTGCCCCGTCTCGGCGCTCAGGGGTCTGAACTCGGTGAGGGGCGCGGTTTTTCCGCTCAGGACGTAACTGGACACAGGCGACCTCCTGCCGGAGCAGGTGCAGGGTGCGGCCCAGGGGGCGGGCAGCCCCCAGCGACCGTTGGAGCGCAGGGTACCCGAGCCCAGCTGGGCTGGCAAGGATTTCCTAGGATTCTTCTGGTTTTTGTCTAGAAGCGTGGCGTGGTCAGGTCACCGGCGTTGCCGGTGCGGCTCGCAAGCAGCGCAGGCAACAAAGAAACGCCCGCCCTGCGAGGCAGAGCGGGCGTGGTGTCGCGAAAACGAAACTACTGGGCCAGCCCGTTGACGGCTTGGCTGAGGCGGGCAATACGCCGGGAGGCGTTGCGCCAGTGCACGATCTTCTTGCTGGCGGCCTTGTCCAGGACCCGGGTGGCCGACTTGAGGGCCTGCTGGGCCAGAACGGGGTCTTTCTGTTCCACGGCTTCGCGCACGGCCTTGACCACGTTGCGGATGCGGGTCTTCATGGCACGGTTGCGGGCATTGGCATCGAGGCTCTGACGATGCCTCTTCAAAGCGGATTTATGATTGGCCACGGCATATCCTCCTTGGAACGCCTGGAAGGTTCTAGTGCGCTTAAGAAAAAGAATGTCTACTCACCGGCGCGCCCCTTGTCAAGGATTTTGCGCCGCTGCACGGACAATTCCGTCGAAACGCCGTCCTACAGTTGCAAGGCGTTGAAGTCCGCCAGGCGTCCCAGCTTGTCCACCAGGGCCTTGAGCAGGTTCAAGCGGTTCAGGCGCAGGGCCGGATCCTCGCAGATCACCATCACGTTGTCGAAAAAGGCATCCACGCTGGGGCGCAATTCCCGCAGCAACCCCATGAGCTCGGCGTAGGCATCGGCCTGCCACAGGGTTTCGAAACGGGGCGCCAGTTCCGTGATGCGCGCCGCCAGGGCCTGCTCCGCCGGTTCCACCAAAGCCGCGGGGGCGAAGTTCCCATCCAGGGCCTGACCGGCCTCGGCGCCCTGCTTGCGGATGATGTTGCCCGCGCGCTTGAAGGTCAGCACGGCCTGGGGGAAGTCCGGTTCCTTGCTGAAGGCCTCCAAAGCGTCCAGCCGGGCCTTGAGGCCCCAGATGTCCGTGATGCCCGCGCCCACCGCCGCCTCCACGGCCAGGGTGGAATAGCCCTGGGCCGAGAACAGGGCCTTGAGCCGCTGGCTGAAGAACTCGTGCAGGGCCGCGAAGCACTTGTCAGGGGGCAGTTTCCACTGCCGCTCCCCGTAGCCCGCGATGGCCCGGTGCAGCAGCGCGTCCAGATCCAGGCGCAGCCCCAACTCCATGCTGCAGCGGCAGATACCCAGGGCGGCACGCCGCAGGGCATAGGGGTCCGCCGCGCCGGTGGGGATCATGCCCAGCCCGAAGCAACCGGCCAGGGTGTCGGCCTTGTCCGCCATGGAGACCAGGGCCCCGGCCACGCTGCCCGGCACGGGGCTGTCCTGCCCCACCGGGAGATAGTGCTCGGCAATGGCCTGGGCCACGTCCGGGCTTTCGCCCTGACGCCGGGCGTAGATGCCGCCCATGAGCCCCTGCAGGTCCGCGAACTCGCCCACCATCTCCGAAACCAGGTCGGCCTTGCATAGCGCGGCGGCGCGCAGGGCCGCTTCCTTGCTCCCGGGCGCGGCCTGCTCGGCCAGCCAGCCCGCCAGGTCCGCAATGCGCCGGGACTTGTCGCCCATGCTGCCCAGGGGGCCCAGGAAAACCACGTTCTCTAGCTTGCCCAGCCACTGGGGCAGGCTCTGGGCCAGGTCGGTCTTCCAGAAGAAG
>CAZNSV010000334.1:0-4481 GCA_964575775.1 uncultured Desulfovibrionaceae bacterium | reverse complement strand
ACCCCACCTTCGCCCTGGTCTCCGAGCGGGTGGGCCGGGAGGCCGTGTTCAGCTCCAGCCACGTGGAGCTGCGCTGAGCGTGCCCGCCGCGCCTACAGCCCCTTCTCGTAGACCAGCTTGTCGTCCCCCCGGGCGTAGAAGTCCGGAAAGCGGGCCCGCTCGAAAAAGCCCGTGCCCAGGTAGAACTTCCGGGTCGGGGCATAGCGGGGCAGGGACGACGTCTCGGCCAGCAGCCGCTCCCCCCCGGCGGCGCGCACCAGGTACTCGGTGAGGTCCAGCAGCAACCGCCCCAACCCGTGCCCCTGCAGGGCCTTGTCCACCGCGATCCAGTACAGGTCGTAGGAGGCCACGGTGCAGGGAATGCGGCCGTAGCAGGCATAGCCCGCCAGGCGCCAGCCGTCCGCCCCAGACTCCTGGTCCAGCAGCACGAATTCGTAGCCGCTGGCCGGGCCGCGCTGCAGGCGCTCCAGCACCAGTTCCTCGGCCACGTCCACCTCCTCGGCGGTGAACATGGCCAGGGAGTCCACCAGGGCGCGGACCCGGGCGGGGTCGGAAGGTTCGGGCAGCTGTCGCAGCCGGAAACCGGCGGGAAGAGTGGGGGTCATGAGGTCCTCAGTTGCAGGCCGTCGCGCAGGCCCAGGAAGAAACGCAGGGCATTGGGGCCCAGGGACGGCACGCGATAGCCTCCCTCCTGCACCACCAGGGTGGGCAGTCCCAGCCCCCCCACCAGACGGCCGTTCTTTTCAAAGTCCCCGGTCCGCAACAGCCAGCTGCCCGTGGGGTCGCCCTTGGCCGTATCCAGCCCCAGGGCCACCACCAGGAAGGTGGGCCCAAAGGCCTGGACCCGCTCCAGGGCCCGGCGCAGCACGGCGCGATAGGCCTGGCCGTCCACCTGCTCCGGCAGGGGGTAGTTGCGGTTGCGCCCCAGCCCAGCACCCGCGCCCCGCTCGTCCGCATAGCCGGAAAAGTAGGGGTAGGTCACCCGGGGGTGGCCGTGGATGGAAAGCGTCAGCACGTCCTCGCGCTCGTAGAAAATGTCCTGGGTGCCGTTGCCGTGGTGGTAGTCCAGGTCCAGCACGGCCACGCGGCCGTACCCCGAGAGCAGGTTGGCGGCGATGGCCGCGTTGTTCAGGTAGCAGAAGCCGCCGAAGACCCGACGCTCGGCGTGATGCCCTGGGGGGCGCACCAGGGCGTAGGCCTGGCGGAAGCCCTGCAGCAGGCTGAGGGCCGCGGTGCCCGTGGCGTCCACCGCGCTCCTGGCCACGGTATAGGCGTGGCGGTGCAGGGGCGTGAAGGTGTCGATGCAGTAATAGCCCGCGCGCACCGCCATTTCCTTTGGGGGGCGCGCGGCGTTGCGCACCGGAAAGACGTAGGGATACACCGCCTTGCCCGGAGCCAGTGCCGCGCAGCAGCGCTTCATGTACTGCACCAGGCCGGGATCGTGCACCGCGTGGACCCACTTGTCCGGGAGATGCCGCACCTTGAGCCGTCGGAAGAGTCCGCTACGCTCCAGCCGCGCCTCGAGCTGCTCCACCCGGGCCGGGGACTCCACGTAGCCCCGCTCGTGCACGTGGTGCAGGGCGTGCCCCTCGGCCACGCACAGGGCCAGGGTGCCCAGGACACCCGGCCGCTGCGGCACCTGGGATTGCGTGGGGAGATGGTTGCCCCCTTTTTCCCGCAGGGGGGCCAGACGCACCGGATCGTCCCGGAAGGAGCCGACAACCGCCTCCACATACCCGGGGGGGCAGCGTCCCGCGTATTTGCGCTCCAGAATGGCCTGCACGCAACGCCGGGCCGTGCCGCGCGAGAGTCCCTTGCCTTTGCCCAGGTCGTCGAACAGCAAGAGCGGGGGGCAGGTGTCGCCGGGCGAGATGGGGGTGGCGTAGTCCGTGCCGACAATGGCGCGCATGCCGCACCGCTCGTAAAAGCGCAGCCGGGCCGCGTTCTCGGCCAGGAGCCCCGGCTCGCGGCACAGGGTGGGGGCGTCGGGCAGGCTCTCGCAGAAGATGCCCACCACCTGCAGGCTCCGGGCCTCCTCGCGCAGGCGCAGGTACAGAGCGCTGCCCACACCGCCCCCGGTCTTGCCGGGCACCGTGGCCAGGTAGTCCAGAAGGCAGAATTTCAGGTCAGGGGCGTGCAGCACCAGGGCCACGCCGCGCACCCCACTCTGGGCCTCGGCCAGCAGGAGGATGCTGCGGAAGCGGTAGCGCAAAGGGTCGCGCAGCTTGGCGGCCAGGCTGTCGAACTCACCCGGGGGCGCGGCCGGAAAATGAAAGCGAAGGATCTCGGCTGCCTGGGCAATGGCGGCCTGATCCACGGGCAAGAGGTCGTCGAATACGCGGCGGATGCGGAACATGGCGCGCTATGAGGGCTCGTCGGGCCGTCGGAGGCGTGGGGCTCAGGCCCAGTCCGGGCTGACGGGCAAGCCCCGGGCGGCTCCCCGGCGCAGGGCCGCCTCCAGGATGCGCTGCAGGGCCCGGGCAGGGGTGATCCCGGCCTGCTGCAGAGCGGCGGCGAACCCGGCGTCCGGCGCCAGGCAGGGATTGGCGTTGACGTCGATGATCCAGGGTTCCCCGGCCTCGTCCACCCGAAAATCCACCCGGGCGTAGCCCGACAAGTCGAAGGCGTCCCAACAGAGCAGGGCCTGGGTGGCCAGGACCTGGAGCAGGTGCTCATCCGCTTCGGAAAATCGGAAGTTGCGGGGCGTATTTTCAAAGGCCGGATCCCCGGCCAGCCACTTGGCGCCGTAGTCCACGATCTTGGGCCGCCCGGGCTCCCAGTCCGTGAACAGGATTTCCGCAGGGGGCAGGACCTGCACGCCCCCTTCGAATTCCAGCAGCGAAAGGTTGAACTCGCGGCCCGGAATGTAGCGCTCGGCGAACCAGTCGCCCCCGTGGAGCGCGCGGCGCTGCGCCAGGGCCTCCCAGAGTTCGTGGGGCTCGGGGTCCTGCAGGACGCTGTCCTTGTTCAGCCCCAGGGAGGAGTGCTCCCATACGGACTTGAGGATGTAGGCGCCGGGCATGCGGCCTCCGGCCCGGAGCATGGTTTCCAGGCTCACGGCTTCCGGATGGGGCAGCAGGGCCCGGGTCAGGAAATGCTTGGCCAACAGCTTGTTGGTGCTGCAGAGCAGGGCCGCGCCGTCGGAACCGGTGCAGGCCAGCCCCTGCTCCTCGAGCAGGGCCGGTATCTGGTGCGCGCCTCGGCAGCTGCCGTCCACGCTCTCCACCAGATTGAAGGCCAGGACGGCACCGGACGCGGGCAGGACCCGGGCCAGGGCCTCGGCCAGGTGCAGGATGCCGGCTTCGGTGGGCACGGCCAGGCACAGGGGCTCGTGCCCCAGGGCCCGGGCCAGGGATTCCACATGGGCCGCCTGCCGCAGGGTGTCCTGTTCTTCCAGTCCGGCTTCGTCCGCCACGCTGTTGTAGACAATGGCCATGCGCATGATCGGCACCTCACTCTGCTAACGCATTTTCGCCTTGAAACAAGGCACAAGCCGTTTCCCGCACCGTTGTTCCGACTCTGTGCATCCGGCTTGCTGGCCAGAGGGCGCCCGCCCCCGCGCTAATCATACGCCGCGCATGCTCCCGATTGGCAGTATGGAGAGAGAGGGAGCCGGGGAGAGAACCTTGTACAACATGATTCTCTCCCCGGAAAATACCCTGTTGTCAACCAACCAGCGCCAGGGGCTCCGTGCTCGGGGACCAGGCCAGGCCTTGCCGGGCACAGGCCGCGGCCATGATGGCGCCCAGGAGCTCCCGGTAGGGGATGCCGGCCAGGTTGCAGATGATGGGCAGGTCCGAGTGTTCGGGGTGCAGTCCGGCCAGGGGGTTGGCCTCGATGAAGTGCACTTCGCCGTCGGCCGCGGCGCGCAGGTCCAGACGGGCCCCGTCGCGCACGCCCAGCCCCCGGTAGGCGGCCAGGGCCACCTCGGCGGCGCGGCGGGCCTGGGGGTCGTCCACCAGGCGGTAGGAGACCAGGCGCTCGCATTCTTCCTTGTTCAGGGCGCCGTAGGCCCCCTGCTCCACGTCGGTGAGCAGCAGCACCTCCATGACGCCCAGGACCCGGGCCTCGGGGCCGTTGCCCACCAGCCCCACGGTGAATTCACGCCCCGGGAGGTACTCCTCCACCAGCACGGGCTGGCGGAAGCGAGTCCAGAGGGCCTGACAGGTGCGGGCCAGACGCTGGGGCTCGGCGCAGCAGGAGGCGCCGTCCACGCCCTTGCCCGTGCCCTCGGCCAGGGGCTTGGCAAAGAGCGGATAGCGCAGCGCGGCCAGGTCCGGTCCGTCCAGGTCCTCCGGCCCCTCCAGCACGGCAAAGGCCGGAGTGGGCAGGCCCAGGTCGCGAATCACGCGCTTGGTCATGCCCTTGTGCAGGGAAAGGGTGAGGGTCAGGGGGTCGGAGAAGACGTAGGGGATGCGCCAGGCCTCGAGCAGGGCCGGGACCATGGCCTCGCGCCCCAGGCCGTACAGGCCCTCGGCGAT
>CAZNSV010000333.1:0-4502 GCA_964575775.1 uncultured Desulfovibrionaceae bacterium | reverse complement strand
CAACCGCCTGCTCTGCCAGGACCGCATCTTTCAGGGGTTGGAGCGCGCCAAGCGGCGCGACGACTATTTCTACGGCGTGGTCTTCATGGGGCTGGACCGCTTCAAGCTGGTCAACGAGAGCCTGGGGCACGCCTTTGGCGACAAGCTCCTGCGCGAGGTCTCCCGCCGTCTGGTTTCCTGCGTGCGCCACCTGGACACCGTGGCCCGCTTTGGGGGCGACGAGTTCGTGCTCTTCCTGGAGGAGCTGAGCTCCCCGCGCGAGGCCACCCTGATCGTGAAGCGGGTCTGCGAGGCCCTGCGCCGCCCCTACCGCATCGAGGGCAAGGAAGTGCAGGTCACGGCCAGCCTGGGGGTGGTGCTCAGCCCCACGGACTACACCCGCCCCGACGACCTGCTGCGCAACGCCACCGTGGCCATGTACCACGCCAAGCAGGCCGGGCGCGACCGGTTCAAGGTCTTCAACGCCAAGATGCTGGAGCACGCCGTGAACCAGCTGCACCTGGAGAACGACCTGCGGCGGGGGCTGGAGAACGGCGAGTTCTTTTTGGTCTTCCAGCCCATCGTGCGCCTGCTGGACGCGCGGCTGTTGGGTTTCGAGGCCTTGCTGCGCTGGCAGCACCCCAGCAAGGGGCTCATCCCGCCCAATGCTTTCATCCCCTCGGCCGAAGAGACCGGCCTGATCATCGAGCTGGGCGCCTGGGTGCTGGAGGAGAGCTGCCGGGTGCTCAGCCGCTGGCGGGCGGAGCTGCCCCAGGCCGGGGAGCTGCATCTGTCGGTGAACATCTCGGGCAAGCAGTTCTCCCAGCCCGGCCTGGTGGACACGGTGAAGCGGGCCCTGCTGGTGAGCGAGATTCCGGCCGGGGCCTTGAAGCTGGAAATCACCGAGACCGCCATCATGGAGAATGCCGAGCTGGCCGCGGGCAAGCTGCAACGCCTGAAGAACCTGGGCGTGACGTTGTCCATCGACGACTTCGGCACCGGCTACTCCTCCCTGTCCTACCTGCAGCGCTTCCCCCTGGACAACCTGAAGATCGACATCAGCTTTGTGCGCATGATGGAGTCGGCGCCGGAGAACATCGAGATCGTCAAGGCCATCATCGACCTGGCGCACACCCTGGGCCTGGAGGTGGTGGCCGAGGGCGTGGAGAACGTGCTGCAGCGCCAGGTGCTGTTCAGCCTGGGCTGCGAGTACGCCCAGGGCTTCCACTTCTTCCGCCCCATCACGCTGACGGAGGCCACCGAACTGGTGCGGGCCCTGCCCCCGGATCAGTTGCCGGCCATGCCGGAGGGTCTGGCCCGGACCGCCTGAGCCGAGACGTTCATGGCCCCCAGCTTGATTGTGAGGGACACTGCGAGACTCCCGAGCCGTTGACAGCGTAGGGACTGCATTGCTACGGATACAGTATCCCAGGAGGAGCCATGGAAACGCTCAAAGTCAGAAAGCTCGAAGGATCATTGGGCCTCGTGTTGCCTGAGGCTGTGGCGGAGCGGCTGCGTGTGACCGAGGGGGACAGCGTGTTCCTGACGGAAGCACCAGGGGGCTATCGGTTGACAGTGGGCGATGCGGTCTTGGCCCGTCAACTGGAAGCCGCTGAGGCCATCATGCTTGAAGACAAGGAGATTCTGCGCGAGTTGGCTGGGCGATGAACTGGAGCTGGGTGCAGTTGGAAACGGTGCTTGCAATTCACGCTCGCCAGCTGGCGGAACACGGAGGGATGAGTGGGTTGCATGATATGGGACTTTTTTGCTGAGCGCTTTGGCCAGACCCCAGCGCAAGGCCCGCTTCAGCAACCCAGATGCATACGATTTAGCGGCGGCATACGCTTTTGGTTTGATCAAAAACCATCCGTTTGTGGATGGAAACAAGCGAACTGCATAGTAACATCGCGGCTTTTTCTTTCCCTGCAGGCACTAGCTCCCGCTTTGCCCAAGACCTCCATCGTACCGACTTTCGTAGCCGTGGCAACTGGTGAGTTATCAGAGAATCAGTTAGCAGCCCTGTTCAGGCTTGCCAAGTAGCTCTTTCCCTAAGAACCTGTGCTCTATCGGCCACAACGCTGTTCTTCCCTGCCCTGCACACCGTCCTTCCTGCTTCCCCTTCCTCCACCCTGCAGGGTGGCCGGTGCGCCTCTTTTCGTGTAGGGTGGTTGCCATTGTCCGTGGCATGGCCCATCCGCCGACCTGGCGGGCAGGGTGCCGTTTCCGCTCACCCCGACCAGGAGGACAGCCCTGGAAATGTACGGTTTGGATCTGGAGAAAGGATTGACCCTGGCGCAGGCCTGGCTTCTGCCCTTGGCCGCCTTGGCAGCCGCCGTGCTGGTTGCCCTGCTGATGCACCGCATGCTCCTGAACTTGCTGCGACGCCTGGTGGCAAGGATCTTCCCCAAGCGCAAACCCGGGCTCTTCAGTCGCCTGCACGGCCCCAGCCGTTTGATGCTGGTGCTGCTGTGGTGCGGCATTGGCTTGACGGCCCTGCCCCCGCCGGAACCGCTGCTGGGTTGGCTCAGGCATCTGCTGTTGCTCTGCTGGATCCTGTCCGTGGCCTGGTTGTGCGTCAATCTGAGTCTCTTCGTGGAAGGCGTTCTGGTGGGGCGTCTGGAAGACGGCGACAATCTTACCACCCGCAAGATGCTCACCCAATTCACGGCCCTGCAGCGCATCTTCGCGGTGCTGGTGGCCCTGCTGGCCCTGGCTGCCATGCTCATGAGCTTCGAGGCCATGCGCAACCTCGGTATGAGTCTTCTGGCTTCGGCCGGTTTGGCAGGCATCGTCATCGGCTTTTCGGCTCAGCGCACCGTCGCCACCATTTTCGCGGGCATCCAGATCGCCTTCACCCAGCCCATCCGCCTGGACGACGTGGTCATTGTGGAAAACGAGTGGGGGCGGGTGGAGGAGATCACCTTCACCTTTGTGGTGATCCGCATCTGGGACCAGCGGCGGCTGGTGGTGCCCATCAACCATTTTCTGGAAAAGCCGTTCCAGAACTGGACTCGGGTCAGCGCGGACATCCTGGGCACGGTGTTCATCTATGCGGACTTCAGCGTGCACGTGAACGACGTGCGCCTGGAGCTGTCGCGCATCTGCCTGGAGGAGGGCAGCGCGCTCTGGGACGGCAAGGTCTGCAACCTGCAGGTCACGGACGTGGGGCCCCAGGGAGTGGAGCTGCGCTGCCTGGTCAGCGCAAAGGACAGTTCCCGGGCCTGGGACCTGCGCTGTCTGGTGCGGGAGCGGCTGGTGGCCTGGCTGGCCAGGACCCACCCCCAGTGCCTGCCCCTGCAGCGTTGGCGCCAGGAGCGCCCCATGGACGGCTGGGCGGTGCTGGCTGGCAGGGCAGCCCAGGAACCGGGGCAGGACGGGGCCGCGTAAGTTTTTTTAGCCGGCCAGGGGCAGGCGCCGCTCCAGGTGCAGGCCCGCTGCCGTGACCCGGGCCACCCAGGGCCAGGCCTCCACCCCGGCCGCCAGGGCCTCGGCATAGAGCCTGGCGTATTGCGGATCCACCACCGCGGCGGGGGCGAAGCAGCGCGCGTCCGGCCGCTGCACCAAAAAGAACAGGGCGGCGCGGCGGCCTTCCCGCACCAGGCGGGTCAGGGTCTCCAGATGCTTGCAGCCCCGGGGGCTGGCCGCGTCCGGGAACAGGGCCACCTCGTCCTCCACCAGGGTCACGTTCTTGCATTCCACCCACAGCTCCGCCCCCGGCTCTGCAGGAGTGAGCAGGGCGTCGAGTCGGCTCTCCCCACAGACCGCTTCGCGCCGAAAGTTCACGTAACCCTTGAACTCCGGCAGGGCGTCCGCCTGCCAGGCCGCCTGCAGCATGCGGTTGGGGCTGGCGGTGTTCACCCCCACCCAGAAGCCTCGCTCCGGAGCATGGGGCGGGCCCGGAACCCGGATCTGCTCCACGGTCCAGGCCAGCTTGCGCCCCGGCGACTGGGCCGGGGAGAGACGCACCTCGAAGCCCGGCCGCAAGAGCCCCAGCATGCTGCCCGTGTTGTTGGTGTGGGCGGCAAAGACCTCGCCCGTGGCCGGGTCCCGCAGCCGCATGGTGAAACGCTTCTCTCGCCCCAGGAACAGGGCCGTGCGGCAGCCCGGGGGCAACGGCAACAAGGGTTGTGAGAGCTGTGGGGGCGCTGGCTGCATCAGTGGGCCAAGGGGTATTGCTCCAGCCAGGCTTCCCAGGTGGCCAGGGCCTCGGGGAAGTCCTTGCGGCCGTAGCCCACCCGGAAGCGGTCCTGGGGCACCTCGCCCAGCCGGGACTGGAACACCGAGGCCGGCATGAGCAGCACCCCGGCCTCCTGCACCAGGCGGTCGGCAAAGGCCTGCACGCCCTCGCCCCCCAGGTAACGGGGAAAGGCCACACAACCGCCGTCGGGCTCGCTCCACTCGAAACGCCGGGGATGCCGGGCCATGAACGCCCGCAGCAGCGCTCGGTTGTCCGCCGCCAGGGCCACGTTGCGCCTGAGCAGCTCCTCCCCGGCTTCCAGGGCCACCACGGCCAAGAGCTCGCT
>CAZNSV010000332.1:0-4520 GCA_964575775.1 uncultured Desulfovibrionaceae bacterium | reverse complement strand
CGTGGACCCGATCATCATAGTGGGCTATGGTTCGCCCGGACCGTTCGAACCGGCGGGGACTCTTTGCGGGGCTCTCAAGCACAAGCGGGTCCATTTCCTGATGGGCCCCTGGTGGAGTCTGCAGAATCCGACCGAACTGAACCAGACCGTGCTCCGTTACAAGGAGCTGAGCCACAAGTACCCCAACCACAGCTTCACTTATATGGTCAACGAGGAAATCGACCTGGGGCTGCTTCAGAGGGAAGGGGTTCCGGCCGTGTTCTGCCACCAGAACGCCTTCGTGGACGAGCGCATCTACCGGGTTCTTCCCAGGTCCGAAAAGAAGTACGATGCCATCTACAACGCCAGACTTGATTCCGTAAAGCGGCACATTCTCACCGCCCAGATCCGCAGTGCGGCCCATATCTACTACAACTGCTCGGGGGAGAGGGGTCTGTCGTACCTGCGCAACATCCGGCGCTTCTTGGGCAACGGCGTCTTCCTCAACGAAGATCAGGCAACCGGAACCTACCGCTATTTGAACTCTGCAGATATCTGCAGGCATTACAACGAATCACATGTCGGGTTGTGCCTTTCGGCCATTGAGGGGGCCATGTATGTCAGCGTGGAGTATCTGCTCTCCGGCTTACCGGTGATCACCACCAAGAATATCGGAGGACGGAATTTTTTCCTCGATCCGGAGTACTGCATGGAGGTGGCGCCCGACCCCTACGCCATTCGCGACGCCGTCGAGGAGTTGACAGCACGGCGACTCCCGCCCGAGCGCATCCGCAAGAAGACCCTGATACGCATGCTGCGACAGCGCCAGATATTTATCGACCTCGTGCAGTCCATTTACGATCGAGAAGGAGTGAACCGGCGGTTCGCCGACGAATGGGATACGGTCTACGTCAACAAGATGCACGTTTACGCCATACGCAACTGGCAGGTCCTGACCTTTTTGCGCGAACACGAGGGCCACAAGGGGCCCATCACCACGCCCATGCGCAAGACCCACCCCGTATCGCCCCCTACAAACTTCGTCTGGGGCTGACCACAGGGGGAGCCTTGTGGGCCGGGTCGCTCCCAACCGGACCTGGGGGCGTCCCAAGCTCCTGGAGGAGGAACTGGGCGAGGTACTGCTCTGCTTTCAGGATTGCGTGGTCCAGAAGACGCCCCCTCTCAGAGGCCCCTTGTTCAGTCCACGTTGAGGATTACCGCGAAGGCCTTGACCAGGGCGCAGATGGGGTCGCCCACCTTCAGGTCCAGGAGCTTCACGGATTCGTCCGTGACCAGGGCGCAGAGCACGGTGCCATCCTGCAGCTGCAGCAGCACCTCGGCGGAAATCTGCCCAAGGTTGATGCCGGTGATCACGCCGCAGAACTTGTTCCGAGCGCTGGTCATGAGTTTCTGCTCCTCCTTGACCAGCACCACCCAGGGCGCCTTGATGCTGGCGGTCACCAGGCTGCCCGGAGCCAGGCCCAGGGCCTTGAGGCTGTCCTCGGTGACCACCGACACCACGCTCAGCCCGCTGGGCGTGACCACCTCCACCTCGGCCAGGATATTGCCCCGGCGGATGGTGGTGACGCTGCCGGTGAAGCTGTTGCGCGCGCTGGTCTTCATCCCCGCCTCCTTCTTGATGTAGTAGTCCACGATCCGGGCGATGTCCTCGGGCGAGAAGCTCACGTACTGCGCGGTCAGGTTCAAAGTCTGGTGTCCGAGAAAGGACTGCACCACGGCCAGGGGCGCCCCTTCCCGCAACAGTTCGATGGCCCGGGAGTGCCGGATCACGCTGGGGTTGGCCAGGGCCCGGGGCAGACCCGCCTCCGCGCCTCGCTCGTAGAACTTGCGGCGCACGAAGCCCTGGTCCAGCCGGAAGACCGTCCCCCGCAGTGAGGCCAGCATGGGCGTGTCCAGCAAGGCCGTCAGCTCCTCCACCACGTTCGGGGGCAGTTTCACCTCCCGGGCATGTTCGCCGCGAATGCGCACCAGGCCGCTCTGCAGCTCGAAATCCCTGGCGTCGTCCAGGGCCAGGACCTCCCCCAGCTTGAGCGCCCCATGCCGGACCAGCAGGTAGGCCAGCCAGATACGATTGCGCGAGCGCTGTTGGGCCGCAGGGCCACCCTTGTCCCGCCAGGCCCGGAAGGCCTCGGTCAGGGCGTCCAGCTGGGCCGTGTCCAGGTGCTTCACGTTGTCGGGCACGGCAAAGGTCTTGGCGGGGCAGAGCGCGCCGGGCATCCTTTTCCTGCGCCCCCCATGGGGGCAGGGGCGGTCCAGGCCGGAAGCGGCCTTGCCCCCCTGGTGCATGGTGTCCAGGAGGAACCGCAGCTCGCTTTCCTTGAGGGACTGCAGAAAGTCCAGAAGCTTGTCGCGCATGATTCCGCTCTCCTCGGCGCACTGTAGCAAGCGGTTATCCGTCTGTCCAAACGGTCACGGTTCGGTTTGTTTTCGTGTCCAGCTTGGCGGGACGGTGCGGGGCGTGTACCAGAGCCACTGGACCGCCCTGCCCCGGGCGGGGTCTGGTCGCCACGTCAACCCGAAGTAGTGAGGAATTACCATGAATGCAGTGTCCCGCCCATGGATGTGTGTTGCCGCGTTGCTGCTGGCCGTCACCCTGTGCTGGAGCGCCCCCGCCAAGGCGCAGGAGCTCACCGTGTCCGCGGCCGCCAGCCTGACCAACGCCTTTCAGGAGCTGCAGCCGCTCTACGAGGCGGCCCATCCCGGCCAGACCCTGACCTTCAACTTTGCCGCCTCCGGCCCCCTGCTGCGGCAGATCGCCCTGGGAGCGCCCGTGGACGTGTTCGCCTCCGCGGACCAAAAGACCATGGACCAGGCCGAGGAGCAACAGCTCATGGACGCCGCGACCCGCGCCAATTTCGCGGCCAACGCCCTGGTGCTCGTCGTGCCTGCCGATTCGGGCCTGGGGCTGCGGCAGGCGACGGACCTCACTGGGGAGCAGGTGCGGCGCATCGCCCTGGGCAACCCGGAGAGCGTCCCGGCCGGGCGTTACGCCAAGGCCGCGCTCACGGCCGCCGGGCTCTGGGAACCGCTGCAACCCAAGCTCATCCAGGCCGAAACCGTGCGCCAGGTCCTGGACTATGTGGGGCGCGGCGAAGTGGACGCCGGGTTCGTCTACATGACCGACGCGCAGCTTGCCGGGGACAAGGTCGTCGTGCTGGAAACCCTGACCGGCCATGAGCCCATCACCTACCCCGTGGCGGTGGTGGCCACAGCGGCGCACAAGGACGCCGCGCAACAATTCGTGAACTATCTGCTGGGGGCCGAAGCCCAGGCCGTGCTGGCCAGGCACGGCTTCTCCAAGCCCTAGGACCGCGTATGACCGAGTTTTTCCAGACACTCTCCGGGCCGGGCCTGCGCTGGGACGCCATCCTGCTGACCCTCAGGGTGGCCTCCATCGCCACGGCCGTGTCCTTCGTGTTCTGCGTGGGGCTGGCTTATCTCATGTCCCGGCGCCACTTCCCCGGCCGGGGGCTCGTCGATGCCCTCTGCACCCTGCCCATGGTCCTGCCGCCCACGGTGATCGGCTACTATCTGCTGCTCCTGGTGGGGCGCAAAGGGGTCTTCGGCGCCTGGCTGGCGGAACACGGCATCCAGCTGGTCTTTTCCTGGCATGGGGCGGTGCTGGCCTCCACGGCCGTGATCTCGCCCCTGATCTACAAGACTGCCCGCGCGGCCTTCGAGGGTGTGGACCAGAACCTGGAGCATGCGGCCCGCAGCCTAGGTGCCCACGACCTCACCGTGTTTTTCAGGATCTCCCTGCCCCTGGCCAAGCGGGGGATCGTGGCCGGGACCATGCTCGCTTTCGCGCGGGGCATGGGCGAGTTCGGCGCCACGCTCATGGTGGCGGGCAACATCCCCGGGCGCACCCAAACCCTGGCCCTGGCCATCTACGACGCCTTTTCCGCCGGCCGCGACGCCGAGGCCGCCCTGCTGGTGGCCATCACGTCCGTGCTCTGTCTCGGCATCCTGCTCGGTGCGGACTGGCTGTTGGGCAAGGCAAGGAGGAGTTGATGTTCGAAATCGCCATCGAGAAACAGTTCTCGTCCCACCAGGGCGGGTTCCGGCTCCGGACCAGCTTCGCCACGGACTCCCGCCGGGTGGTGGTCTTCGGCGCCTCGGGCTCGGGCAAGACCCTGACCCTCAAGGCCCTGGGCGGCTTGCTCACCCCCGATCAGGGGCGCATCCGCGTGGGGGGGCGCACCCTGTTCGATGCCGCGACCGGCCTGAACATCCCCACCCGAAAACGCGCCATGGGCTACCTGTTCCAGGACTACGGCCTGTTTCCGCATCTCGCGGTGCGCCAGAACGTGGCCTTCGGTCTGGCGCCCTTTTGGTCCTGCCTTTCCGGCAACGGCAGGGCCGCCCGGGTGGACCGGCTGCTGGAGCGCTTCGAGATCGCCCACCTGGCCGACTCCCTGCCGGGGCGCATCTCCGGGGGGCAACGCCAGCGCGTGGCCCTGGCCCGGGCCCTGGCGCCCGATCCGGCAGCCCTGCTCCTGGACGAACCCCTCTCGGCCCTG
>CAZNSV010000331.1:0-4520 GCA_964575775.1 uncultured Desulfovibrionaceae bacterium | reverse complement strand
CTGACCGCTCTGCAGCGATGCCGCCTGGGCCTCGGCGTCCGTGACGACGGCCCGCTGCTCGGTCCGTGCCTCGTCCAGCAGCCCGTCAAGCATGGCCTTCTCTTCCGGCGCGATGACGCCCACCGAGCGCGCCCCTTCCAACCAAGCCAACCGCCGCAGATGGTGGCGGCGCATGGCCTCCAGCTGGATGGCCTTTTCATCGGGGTCGGGTTGCAGCCGCAGCTGGATCAGCCGGCCATTCACCTCTTCCATGGCGGTCTTCACGGCCGAGCGCATGGCCTGGCGCACCAGCTCCAATTCTTCCGGGGGCAGGGTGTGGGCCGTGGCCAGCGGATCCGGGGCCTCCAGCACCGTCAGGGCGGTCCGGGCGTCGCTCAGGCGCCGCTCCTGCGCCTTGAGCAGCTTGTCCAGGTCTTCGGGTTTGGAGACGAGCTGCCAGACCAGTTCCCGCATGCCGGCGATGTCCTGGGCGTGACCGCTGCCCGCCACCAGCAGCACGGAGCGCTTGGTCGGGTTGCGCCCCAGCTCCTCGGCCAGGGCCAGCAGGGCGGCGATGGACGCGGCCTCGTCCGCGCCCGGGGAACGGTCCGCCACAAAGGCCGTGCTGTCGTAGAAGGCCTCCAGGATCAGGAGCTCCTGCCCCAGTTCGGGATCGGTGCCCGGCAGGAAGCAGTAGAGATTCTCGGTGGTGGCGTTCTGCCAGGTCACGGCGCTTTCCAGGCGCACCCGGGGGGCCTGACCGTCACGCGGCAGGGCGGCGAGGGGGCCGAAGAGCGCCTCGGCCTGGGCCCTGGGCATCCAGAAGCGGGGAAAATCGATGGGCGTGAGCTCGAGCTTCTGCTCGAACATGCCCCGGTCCGCCGGATTGCGGGCGCCGGTTCCGGGCTCCTCGTCCAGGAAGATCAGGGCCCTGGCGCCCAGCAGCGGCGCGTTCTGCCAGTTCTTCACCGAGTCCATGTCCATGAGCACCACCGCGCCCTGGACCTCGGCACCGTTGAAGTCCGACAGGCGCCCCTCTCCGGTGTAGAGCAGGGGGCCTTCGTGTCCCGGCGCGGCAATGGCGCCCGTGGAGAGGGCGTTGAGCAGCAACGGATGCAGGGGCACGCTGCGCCCCGCCTGGGGTCCGGCCTGCAGGGTCAGGCGGCTCTCCTGGTCGCGGATCACGGGCACCTGGAAGCTGTGGCTGCCCACCACCGGGGCCGAACCCGGCACCTGTTGCCGGTAGGACGCGGCGGTTGCCTCGAACAGCTCCAGGATGCGTTGCGCGGCCAGGGTATGGCCAGGGCTGCCCACGCTGCGGTCGCCCAGGGCGGCCAGGGCCTCGATGTGCGGCATGAGGGGCGCGGCCCCGGCCCACACAGGCCAGCACAGACAGAAGAGCAGGAGCAGGAGCGGACAGAGCGGGCGCGGGCGTGTCATGGCTCAGGCCTTTTCCTCGATGGCGCCCACGGAGATGTGCAGCTCCTCGCGGCGTTCCACCTTGTCCACGCGGCCGTCGCGGACCCAGATCACCCGGTCCGAGACGTTGAGCATCTTGTAGTCGTGGGTGGCGGAGATGATGGTCACCCCGCGCTCCACGGAGAGGCGCTTCAGCAGGTCGATGATCTCCTCGCCGGTGCTGAGGTCCAGGTTGCCCGTGGGCTCGTCGGCCAGGACGATGGCCGGGTCGTTGGCCAGGGAGCGGGCCACGGCCACCCGCTGCTGCTGCCCGCCGGAGAGCTCCAGGGGCTTGTGTCGGAAACGCTCCCCGAGGCCCACCAGGTTGAGCAGCTCCAGGCCCTTCTGGGCCGCGTCCTCGCTGTTCATGCCCGCGAAGGTCATGGGCAGGGTGACGTTCTCCAGCGCGGTCATCACCGGGATGAGGTTGAAGGTCTGGAAGATGTAGCCGATCTTGCGGTTGCGCAGCCAGGCCAGCTCGTAGGCGTCGAGCTGGGAGATGTCCACCTCGTCGATGAAGACCTTGCCTTCCGAGGGCTTGTCCAACCCGCCGATCATGTTGAAGAGCGTGCTCTTGCCCGAACCCGAGGGCCCCATGATGGAAATGTATTCGCCGGAAAAGATCTCCAGGTCGATGCCCTTGAGGGCCTGGACCTCCTGCTTGCCCATGCGGAAGCTCTTGGTGACGCCGATGACGCGGACAATGGTATGGCGCTGCGGCTGTTGGGACGAGGCCTGTGGGGGCATGGTTCGGCTCCCTGCTGACTTGGAAAGGGGTTTGGGCTCAGTGCTCCGCACTCAGGGCCAGGACCGGCCGCATGCGTGCGGCCACCACCGCGGGATAGAAGACGCCCAGAAGGCTCAGGCCGAAGCCCGCGCCCAGGGACCAGAGCATGGAGGCCCCCAGGTCCGCGAAGGACAGGCTGGTCAGGGCCGTGAAGCCGAAGCGCAGGAGCCCCACCACCAGGGCCGTCAGGAGGCCCAGCACCGCGCCCAGGCTCGCGCCCGCCAGGCCCTGCATTCCGGCCTCCAGCAGGAAGAGCCGCAGGACGAAGCGGTCCAGGGCGCCCAGGCATTTCATGACCCCGATTTCGCGGAAGCGCTCGGTGACGGCCATGAGCTGGGCGTTGAAGATGCCCACGGCGCAGACCAGCAGCGAGAGGAACACGATCCAGCGCTCCTTGGCCCCGGCGCCCACCACGCCGTCCACGATGTCGTAGCCTGCCGCGAGCAGGCGCTGCTCCATTTCCGGGCCGCCCCTGGCCAGCATGCCGTTGGCCAGGTCCGCGCTCACCAGCACGAAGCACAAAAAGGCCACGGCCAGCACCAGGCTGCTCACGGTGATCATGGAGCGGAAAAAGCGCAGACGCAGACTGTTGAAGCTGATTTCCAGGGACTTGCGAAAGGGCAGGACGATCTGCCTGGCAATGGCCTGGGACTTGTTCCGGGCTTGAGGGTGGGCTGCTGCTCGCGGGCCGGAGGTTTCGGAAGGCTCTGCTGTGCTCGGCATCTCGTTTCCCGTGCCCCCGGCAATTGCGGGGGGCTGCAGACGTGCTTGACCTGTCTTTCGGCGCGGCCGTTTCCGGCTCGTGGCGGACAGGCGGCGGGGCAAGCGGTGCGCCCCCGGACCGGCCCGCCCCTCAGGTCAAATTATTACTGAGAGCACAAAATATTCACCATTTTGCAGCTCGAAGTTATGAGAACATCCACGCGGCAAGCGTGGTTCTGGCGGCGTAGCCGCCGGAGCGTAAAAGGTGAGAACTTTCCGCTCCAAGTATTATTCCAAACATCTCTGCCATACACGAAGTCTCTGTTTCGTGGCAAGACAGGGCGGCCATGTTTTCCCACGCAGGGGGCGGTCGCGATGTCGGTCCGTGCCGTGCGACTGCCTCAACGTTCCGAGCGGCTGTGCATCAGCTCGTCCAGGGGGTTGGAGCTGCGCGGCGGGTCCTGGGGGCGGGGCGCGGGCCTGGCGGACAGCGCAGGGGGCGGCGTCAGGCCGGACATGGCCTGCCCCAGCTCCTGCGGCATGCCCTGTTGCAGCCGGGCGCCTTCGGCCGTGGCCAGCAGGGTCGAGCCTGCCGGAATGGCCGTGGCCGTGTTGTCCGGCCCCATGAAGCGCAGGCCCGGCAAACCCGTGGGGGGCAGCGGGGCATGCTGCTCGGTGAAAAAGGCGCCCTCTTGCACCATGTCCAGGAGCTCGGGCACGTTACGGACATAGGGGAACTGGGCCAGCAGCTCGGCGGCGCTGTGCCCGCCGCCCGGCGCGATCACGGAGCCCAGGACCCCGGCCCCGCCTTGCAGGGAGCCCAGGGGGGTGCGCAGCGGGCAGGAGCCCAGGAGCCCGGACCCCGCGGCCTGGAGGCGGAAGCTGCCCGGCCCCAGGGTCAGGGCGATGCCCCCTGTGGGGCAGGGCTCCAGGGTCAGGGCGGAAAAGGCCCCCAGACTCAGGGTGCTGCCGTCGGCCAGTGCGCAGGTGAGCGCGGCGTTGTCCCGGGTGAGTAGGGTGTCGTCGGGCAAGAGAGCGTCGCCGACCTCCAGACGACGCAGCAGAGTGCCCTGCTGGGCCTCGGCCAGGCCGGAAACGCTGAGCACGCGTCCCGCCGCCGGGGGCTCCTCCGCACGGGCCTGGCTCCACTGCCCGGCCGCCAGGGTGAGGAGGCAGGCTGCACAGGCCAGGACCAAGCCCCGGAAGCCGAGGCCGTGGGTGTTGCGTGACATGAAAACCCCCTTGGGAGGCGGTTTCCCTGCCGCTTCGGGAGCGCGGCAGGGAACTGTCCGGATGCCGCACACCTAGGACAGCGGGGGCGTACTGTCAATACGGGGATTTGCCGTGCGCTCAGACGCCGCGTTCCCCTGCCTTGCACCGCCCCCGTCTCCGGGGTACAAGGGCATTCGCGGCACCGTCAGCGCCGCCCGAGGAGCCCCGCATGCCTGTCTTCGCCCTGGTGGACTGCAACAACTTCTACGCCTCCTGCGAGCGTGTGTTCAACCCGGCCCTGCGGGGGCGCCCCCTGGTGGTGCTCTCCAACAACGACGGCTGCGTCATCGCGCGCTCCAACGAGGCCAAGGCCCTGGGCATC
>CAZNSV010000330.1:0-4532 GCA_964575775.1 uncultured Desulfovibrionaceae bacterium | reverse complement strand
CCCCCCCGAGGCCTTGCAGGTGGTGCGGGGCATGCTGGGCGACCAGGGGCTGGTGGCGCCCCGGGTCTGGTTCGAGATCAAGGACAAGACCCGCTCCCCCATCATTCCCATCGCCTATGCCGACAAGGAAGACTTCGCCCGGGGCATCATCGGCCTCTCGCATCTGGAACCCCAGGTCACGCACCTGGACCAGGCCCTGGTCGAGGGGCGCTGGCTGGCCGAAAACGCCGACCGGGAGCTGATCCTGCCCCAGGCCATTGCCGGGCACCTGGGCGTGCGCGCCGGGGACCGCGTGGACATCTGGGGCATGGAGTTCCAGGTGGTGGGCATCATCGGCGACAAGGCCCTGGAAGAGCACGTGGACCTGGACGGCGAGGCCATGACGCCCATCATCTTCCCCTCCGAGGCCGACACGCGCCTGAGCGGCGCCGAAGCTGAGGCCCTGGAGCAGGGCGAGGACATCGCCGCGTACCAGAGCCGCTACCAGCACATCCCAGGGGACCAGACCGTGATCGTCCCGGCCCGCACCCTGTTGGCCCTCGGGGGCAGCGGCGGCTGGTCCGCCGGGGGCGGTCGCCTCAAGGCCATGGCCCTCAAGCTCACGCCAGAGGAGGAGCGTACCCTGAGCCAGGAGGAACTGGGCGCCCGCTTCGGCCTGCTGCTCTACCGAGGCTCGGAGCGGGGCACCAGCGTGTTCTACTCCGCCAACACCTTCCGCTACTCGGGCATGAGCAACATCGTGATCCCGCTGCTCATTTCCGCGCTCATCGTGCTCAACACCATGATCGGCAGCGTGTACGAGCGCAAACGCGAAATCGCGGTCTACACCTCCGTGGGGCTGGCCCCCTCCCACGTGTCCTTCCTGTTCGTGGCCGAGTCCATGGCCTTCGCGGTGCTCAGCGTGGTGCTGGGCTATCTCCTGGCCCAGGCCTCGGCCGTGGTGCTGGCGGGCACCCCGCTCTGGGCGGGCATGACCGCCAACTACTCCTCCCTGGCCGGGGTGGGCGCCATGGCCCTGGTCATGGGCGTGGTGCTGCTCTCCACCATCTACCCCTCGCGGGTGGCGGCCAACATCGCCATTCCGGACGTGAACCGCTCCTGGACCATGCCGCCCGCCAGGGGCGAGCTCATCGACGCCACCCTGCCCTTCCTGATCAAGAGCAACGAACAGGCCTGCGCCGGGGGCTTTCTCACCGAGTACTACGACGCCCACCGGGACGTGTCCCACGGGCTCTTTTCCACCTCGGGCATGGGCTGCGGCTTTTTGTCCGAGGACGAGTCGGTGCAATCAGAGCCGCCCGAGGCCCACACGCCCCAGGGCAACTTCGACCCGGACAGCTGCCTGGTCATGAGCATGCGGGTCTGGCTGGCACCCTTCGACTTCGGGGTCCGGCAGCGGGTGGAGCTGATCTTCTGCCCCTCCGATCTGTACAAGGGCTTCCGGCAGATCAAGCTCCGGCTGCATCGCGAGGCCGGGGAACACACGGTCTGGCACAACCTCAACCGAGGTTTCATCAATGACCTGCGCAAGCAGCTCCTGGCCTGGCGTTCGCTGGATGCCGAGGCCAAGGAGCGCTACGAGCAGGAGTTCCTGCAGCGGTACTGCGCCTGGACGCCCCCGGACGCATCCCCGCAACCACAGCAGGGGGGGCGTTCATGAGCGAGGTTCGCATCCGTGTACGCGGCATCCTGGCCGGACTGGTCCTGGGTCTGGGGCTGTGCCTGTTCAGCCCCTACAACAATGCCTACCTGAACAACACCACCCTGGGCGGGGGGCACTTCCCCATGGCCCCCTTCTTCATCACGGCCTGGCTGCTGGTGCTGGTGGCCCTTACGGCCAAGCTCACCCGGCGCGGGCCGCTGTTCAACGGCATGGAGTTGCTGGTGATCTGGCTGATGATGGTGCTGGGCACGGCCATCGGCTGGACCGGCCTGGTGGAGACCTTCTTCGTCAACATCACCGCGCCCCTGTATTTTGCCAAGGACGCCTACAAGTGGACCCAGGAGCTGGTGCCCTTCCTGCCCCAGGCCTGGTACCCCCACGATCCCCAGGCCGTGGAGCTGCTCTTCAACGGCATGGAAGGGGGGCGCGAGCTGGGCTGGACCCAGGTGCTCGCCGCCATCCCCTGGGGGGTCTGGCTGCCGCCGCTCCTGGTCTGGGGCGGCTTCATCCTGCTCTGCTACGGCATCATGCTCTGCCTGGTGAACCTCTTCGGCCGCCAGTGGGTGGTCAACGAGCGGGTCAACTTCCCGCTGCTGCAGGTGCCCCAGACCTTGGCCGAGAGCCTGGACGAGCACACCCTCTGGGGGGTGCTGCGCAACAAGTACCTGCTCACGGGGCTGTTCATGGCCGCGGCCCTGCAGACCGTCAACGGCCTGAACTTCCACTACCCGGCCGTACCCCAGATTCCCACGCACATCCTGGCCGGGACCTACTTTCCCAAGTTCGGCATCTTCTCGGGCTTCTACCACCTGCAGATCTACATCGTCCCGGCCTTCATCGGCTTCGCCTTCCTGGCCACGCGGCAGATTTCCTTCAGCTTCTGGGTCTTTCACCTCGGGGGGCTGCTGCTCTTCGGCCTCCTGGCGGTGTTCGGCATGCAGTATCCCGAAGCGGCCATGGGCGTGACCTTCGGCCCCTTGCTGGCGCGCCCCGAAGAGGCTCAGGGCATTGGCGCCTACCTGGTCTTCGCCCTGTTCCTGCTCTATCTGGCGCGCTTTCACCTCATGGACACCCTGCGCGCCGCCATGGGACGCCCCTTGCCGCGTCGCCCCGGGGATGAGCGCGGCCACACCGAATGGCTCCCGGCCCCCTGGTCCCTGTGGGGAGCCCTGCTCGGCTTTCTGCTGCTGGTCTGGTGGTGTTTGTGGTTCGGTCTGCCCCTGGCGGCCGCGGTGTTGGTGCCGGTGCTGTTCTTCATGGTGCTGCTGGTGATCAGCCGCCTGGTCTGTCAGGGGGGGCTGCCCTACTTCACCATGACCGCGGCGCCCATGGACGGCCTGGTGGGCTTCCTGGGCTCGCGCTTCATGACCCAGACCGGGCTCCTGGCCGCGGCGGTGATGCAGAAGGTGCTCTTCCTGGACGTGCGCGAATCCGTGATGCCGTCCCTGTTCCACGGCGCCAAGCTCAGCGAGCGCGCCCGGAACCAGCGCCTGATGCTGGTGGGCATCGCCCTGATCCTGGTGGCCGCGGTGGCGGTGTCCTTCGTGACCATGCTGGCCCTGGGGCACAAGTTCGGGCTGCGAGAGATGAAGATGGAGTGGGCCACCCAGTCCACCCTGGCGGTGTACGAAAGCGCCCAGAAACTCATGGACGCGCCCACCGGCCCCAACGCCTGGATCTACACCTTTGCCGGAGCCGGGGCCGTGGTGATGCTGGTGCTGGTCTTCTGCTACTACCGCTTCAGCTGGTGGCCCCTGCATCCCTTGGGCTATCTGGCGGCCTACGGTTTCGGCATGCGCATCCTCTGGTTCAGCTTCCTGGTGGGCTGGGCCTGCAACCATCTGAGCCTGCACTACGGCGGCACGGCCCTCTACCGCCGCATGCGGCTGCTGTTCATCGGCCTGATCATGGGCGATTTTCTCATAGGCGGGGTCTGGGCCGTGGTGGGGCTGGTGAGCGGCACCAGTTTCCGGGTCTTTCCCATATGAACGAGCACCCCGTCCCGGTGGTGCTGCGTCCAACCTCCAGCCGCGCGTGAGCTGCCATGTACAACGACAAGGAACTCAACGAATACAGAAACCTCCTCCAGCCGCCCACGCGGTTCGAGGAGGGCTTCGACTGGAAGACCATTGTCGGCGCCATCTTCATCGGCTTCCTGATGATGCCCGGCAGCATGTACCTGCAGCTGGTCATCGGTCAGGGCATCGGCCCGGCGGCGCGCTGGGTGACCATCATCCTCTTCGCGGAAATCGCCAAGCGCTCCTATACGGAGCTCAAGCAGCAGGAAATCTTCCTGCTCTATTACATGGCAGGGGCGGCCCTGGCCTCGCCCTTTCAGGGGCTCCTGTGGAGCCAGTACCTCGTGCAGAGCGACGCGGCCAAGATGCTGGGTCTGGTGGAGTTCATCCCGGCCTGGGTGGCGCCCGGCCCCACCTCCGACGCCATCCTGGAACGCACCTTCCTGCACCGGGACTGGCTCATCCCCATCCTGCTACTGGTGGGGGCGCAGCTCATCCAGCGCATCGACCACTTCGGCCTGGGCTACACCCTCTACCGCCTGACCTCGGACGTGGAAAAGCTGCCCTTTCCCATGGCCCCGGTGGGCGCCCTGGGCACCATGGCCCTGGCCGAGAGCACCGAGGAGAAGAAGGCCGGATGGAAGTGGCGGGTCTTTTCCATCGGCGGCATGATCGGCCTGGTCTTCAGCGGCGTCTACGTGCTGCTGCCAGCGCTGTCTGGCCTGCTGCTCACGGAGCCCATCCGGCTGATCCCCATCCCCTGGGTGGAACTGACCAGGCATACCGAGGGCTTCCTGCCCGCCGTGGCCACGGGCATCCAGCTGGACCTGGGGCTGCTCTTCATCGGCATG
>CAZNSV010000329.1:0-4533 GCA_964575775.1 uncultured Desulfovibrionaceae bacterium | reverse complement strand
AGCTCCAACAGCCGCTTGAGGCGGTTGTTGCGGTTGATCACCCGGCGGTAGAGGTCGTTGAGGTCGGAGGTGGCGAAACGCCCCCCGTCGAGCGGCACCAGGGGGCGCAGCTCGGGCGGGATCACGGGGATGACCTCGAGGACCATCCACTCGGGCTTGTTGCCGGACTCCAGGAAGGCCTCAAGAATCTTGAGGCGTTTGGTGAGCTTCTTCTTCTTGGTCTGGGAGCGCGTGGTCTGGGACTCGTCACGCAACTGGGTGCGCAGGTCCACGAGATTGAGCTCCTCGAGCAGGGAGCGGACGGCCTCGGCGCCCATGCCCACCTTGATGGCGTCCTCGCCGTAGTGGTCGATGACCTGGAGGAACTGGTCCTCGGAGATGACCTGCAGCTTGGTCAGGGTGGTGCCGCCCGGATCCAGGACCACGTAGGAGTCGAAGTAGAGCACCTTTTCCAGATCGGCCATGGTCATGTCCAAGAGCGTGCCGATCTTGGAAGGCAGGGTCTTGAGGAACCAGATATGGACCACGGGCGCGGCCAGCTCGATGTGCCCCATGCGCTCGCGGCGGACCTTGGAGGCGATGACCTCCACGCCGCACTTTTCGCAGACGATGCCGCGATGTTTCATGCGCTTGTATTTGCCGCAGTTGCACTCGTAGTCTTTGACCGGGCCGAAGATCTTGGCGCAGAACAGGCCGTCGCGCTCCGGCTTGAACGTCCGGTAATTGATGGTTTCCGGCTTTTTAACCTCGCCGAAGGACCATTCCCTGATCTTCTCCGGAGCCGCGATGGAGATCTTGATGGCCTGCAGCGACTTGCTGGTCACGCCGGAGGCGCCTGCTCCGCGAAAAGAGAAGAGATCGTCAAGCGTCATACGTTCTCACCCCGCATGTTATCGGGTTGCGGGACGGACCGGGGTCCGTCCCGTTGAATGTCTCAAACTGCTCCCGAAGCTGCCGAGCACCGTATGGTGCGGCACTCCGGGCTCTATCCGCCGCCCCTGTGCGTCAGTTGCCCTTGCGCTGGGGCGCGCGTTTCTTTTCTTCCTCGATGAGCGTCACATCCAGGCCCAGGGACATGAGTTCCTTGACCAGAACGTTGAAGGACTCTGGGAGCCCCGCCTCGAGGAAGTTGTCACCTTTCACGATCTTCTCGTACATCTTCACGCGGCCGGTCACGTCGTCGGACTTGACCGTGAGGAACTCCTGCAGCAGGTGCGCGGCGCCGTAGGCCTCCAGGGCCCAGACTTCCATTTCCCCGAGCCGCTGGCCGCCGAACTGCGCCTTGCCGCCCAGGGGCTGCTGCGTCACCAGGGAGTACGGGCCCGTGGAGCGCGCGTGGATCTTGTCGTCGACCAGGTGGTGCAGCTTGAGCATGTACATCACGCCCACCGTGACCCGGTTGTGGAAGGGGTCGCCCGTGCGGCCGTCGAAGAGCGTGGACTTGCCGTCCTCGGGCAGTCCGGCCTTCTTCAGCCAGTTCCAGATCTCGTCTTCATCGGCGCCGTCAAAGACCGGGGTCTTGCAGAGGATGCCGTTCTTGATGCCCTTGAGGGTGTCCTTGAGCTCGTCGTCGCTCATCCCGGCCACCAGCTCGTCGATCACCTTGGAGCTGAACACGTCGCTGACTTCCTGACGCACGCGCTCCATGCCCGCACCGCTGCCGGCCAGCTCGTTGAGCTGCTTGCCCAGTTCGCGGGCGGCCCAGCCCAGGTGCGTTTCCATGATCTGCCCGATATTCATACGCGAGGGCACGCCCAGGGGATTGAGCACGATGTCCATGGGGGTGCCGTCGGCGAAGAAGGGCATGTCCTCCTCGGGCAGGATGCAGGACACGACGCCCTTGTTGCCGTGGCGGCCGGCCATCTTGTCGCCCACGGAGAGCTTGCGCTTCACGGCCACGTAGACCTTGACCATCTTGGTCACGCCCGGGGGCAGGTCGTCGCCTTCCGTGACCTTGCCGCGCTTGGCGGTGTAGATCTCCTCGATGAACTTCACCTGGGCCGCGTAGCGATCCATGAGCTGCTGCAGCTCCTCGTTGAGCTCGCGGCTCTTGAACAGCCCCACCAGTTTCTTCAGGGGCACCGCGTCAAAGGCTTCGCGGTTGATCACGTGCCCGGCCTCGGCCAGCACCTGCCCCTTCTTCTTGCCCAGGATGTTGGACGCCAGCTGCTTGTTCTCCGCCAGGAGCCAAGCCTGCTCGCGGGTCTTCTCGGTCAGGGCGTCGCGGTGCAGGCCTTCCTTGCGGTCCAGGCGCGACAGCTCGTAGTCCTCGATGCTCTTGGTGCGCTCGTCCCGCTCCCCTTTGGGGCGGTTGAAGACCTTCACGTCGATGACCGTGCCCTCGATGCCCGGCGGCACCTTGAGGGAAGTGTTCTTCACGTCCCGGGCCTTGTCGCCGAAGATGGCGCGCAAGAGCTTCTCTTCCGGCGTCAGCTGGGACTCCCCCTTGGGCGTGATCTTGCCCACCAGGATGTCCTCGGCCTTGACGCTGGCGCCAATGCGGATGATGCCGCTCTCGTCCAGGTTGCGCAGCATGTCCTCGCTGACGTTGGGGATGTCGCGGGTGACTTCCTCGGGACCCAGCTTGGTGTCCCGCGCCACCACCTCGAACTCCTCGATGTGCACCGAGGTGAACACGTCTTCCTTGACCACGCGCTCGGAGATGAGGATGGAGTCCTCGAAGTTGAATCCGCACCAGGGCATGAAGGCCACCAGCAGGTTCTTGCCCAGGGCCAGGTCACCGTTGCTGATGCCCGGACCGTCGGCCAGCACCGCCCCTTTGCGTACCCGCTGGCCGTTGATCACCCGCGGTTTTTGCCCGAAACAGGAGTTCTGGTTGGACTTGTGGTACTTCTGCAGGTCGTAGGAGCGCACGCCACCCAACTTGGGGTACTTCTCGTCGGTGTCGTAGCGCACGATGACGTTGTCGGCGTCGGCAAAGGCCACCACGCCGTCGGCCTCGGCCAGGAGGCAGCTGCCCGAATCCTGGGCCACCCGCGTCTCCATGCCCGTGCCTACGATGGGCGCTTCGCAGCGCAGCAGAGGCACGGCCTGACGCTGCATGTTGGAGCCCATGAGCGCGCGGTTGGCGTCGTCGTGCTCCAGGAAGGGGATCAGCGCCGCGGAGATGGACACCATCTGCGAGGGCGAGATGTCCATGAGCGTGACTTCCTCGCGCGGGGACATGAGCACGTCGCCCTTCACCCGGCAGGTGACCAGCGGGTTGATGAACCGCCCTTCCTCGTCCAGGGGCGCGTTGGCCTGGGCAATGACGTGCTTGAACTCGCGGGTGGCGTCCATGTGCACCACCTCGTTGCTCACCCGACTGTCCTGCACCACGCGGTACGGCGTCTCGATGAACCCGAAGTCGTTGACCTTGGCGAAGGTGGTCAGGCTCACGATCAGACCGATGTTCGGTCCTTCCGGCGTTTCGATGGGGCAGATGCGGCCGTAGTGGCTGACGTGCACGTCGCGCACCTCGAAGCCCGCGCGCTCCCGGGTGAGACCGCCGGGACCCAGTGCCGATAGACGACGCTTGTGCGTCACTTCCGACAGCGGGTTGGTCTGGTCCATGAACTGCGACAGCTGCGAGGTGCCGAAGAACTCCTTGAGCACCGCCACCACCGGCTTGAAGTTGATCAGGTCGTAGGGCATGAGCGTGGACACTTCCTGCAGGCTCATGCGCTCCTTGATGGCGCGCTCCATGCGCACCAGGCCGATGCGGTACTGGTTCTCCACCAGTTCCCCCACGGGGCGCACACGGCGGTTGCCCAGATGGTCGATGTCGTCCGGAGGACCGTGGCTGTCCTTGAGCCGGGTCAGCTGCCTGATGGCCTTGAGGATGTCCTCGTCGGCCAGGGTGCGCTGCTCCAGGGGCACGTCCACTTCCAGCCGGCGGTTGAGCTTGTAGCGCCCCACCGGGGACAAGTCGTAGTAATCCGGGTTGCGGAACAGATTCTCGAAGAAGGTGGCCGCGATTTCCGCCGTGGGGGGCGAGCTGGGGCGCAAACGCCGGTAGATCTCGATCTGCGCTTGCTCCAAGTCCAGGGTCTTGTCCAGCATCAGGGTGTCGCGCATGGAGGGCGACACGTCGGAACCCCGGGTATGCAGCACCGGAATGTCTGTGACGCCGGCATTTTCGATCTGCTCCAGCAGGTTGGGGCCGAGTTCGTCACCAGCTTCGGCAATGACCTCGCCCGAGGCCGGATCCACGAGGTCCTGGGCCAGGTAGAGGCCGTCGAGCACCGTGGGTGAAACCTCGATGCGCTGCACGCCCTGCTCCTGGAACTGCCGCCAGGAGCGCTTGGTGATGGGCTTGCCCGCGGCCACCAGCACGGTGCCGTCCGGGGCCGTGATGTCCGCGAAGGCGTTCTCCTTGCGATAGAAATGCGGATCGAACTGCCAATACACCCGGTCGTTGTCGAGATGAAAGTGCTCCACCTCGTAGAAATAGTTCAGGATGTCCGTCTTGGACATGCCCATGGCCTTGAAGAGGATGGTGGCGGGCATCTTCCGGCGGCGGTCGATGCGCAC
>CAZNSV010000328.1:0-4567 GCA_964575775.1 uncultured Desulfovibrionaceae bacterium | reverse complement strand
GGGGGGGGGGGGGGGGGGGGGGGGGGGGGGGGGGGGGGGGGGGGGGGCCCGCCTCCCGCCGGCACTGGCGCAGGGACTGCGCCGTGGCGTGGCCTGACCGCAGGCGCCGCGACAGGCTCTCCAGCGCCGCCGTGCCGAACAACCGCGGCGGGAGCTGGAGCCCCTGGAGCACACTACGCTGCTCCCTCTCCCGCTGCCGGGCCAGGCGCAACCCCACCAGCTCCGAGGCACACCACAGCAGCTCGGCCACGGGCTCGAGCTTCGGCGCGGCGCGCAGCGCCTGCAACACCGCCTCTTGCTTCCGCAGCCTGCCGTCCTCGGCTCCCAGGCGCAGCAGCTCCTGGCGGCAGCGCACCAGGTGGGGCAGTTCCCTTTCCACCCCTTTGGCTGCCTCCAGCAGTTCCGCCGCTCGCTGGCTCAGCAACTCCAATCGAGGCAGTTCGCCCAGCCGCGACAGGGCCTGTTCCAGTTCCTCGCGCCGCAGGTGGTTCTCGTTGCGCGCGCGCCCCGCCTCCTTGGTCTTGTCCCGGAGTTTATCCTGCATTTTCAGCAGGTACACCCCTTCCGTGGATGCCGCGAAAAATTCCGCCATGGCCGAACCCGGGCTGTCCAGCAGAAAGATGGGGTAGCGCTGGTTGCCCAGGTGCACGTCCACCGCTTCCTGCCGTTCTTCCAGCAACACCTGGTCCAACCGCAGCACCGCCTGGATTTCCTCCGGCACGCTACGCCCGAACTTGTAGAAGGACTTGGCCTCCTTGGCCCCCGGCGCCCAGAGTTCGTACGCCGAATACTTCCGGTTGCGGATCCACTCCACCCGGTTGCCGTCCTCCAGCCACACCGCCACCCGTGCCTCTTTGGCACCGTGCCGGATGTGCTGCTTCAGGGGCGAATTCTGCGTCAGGCAGCGCAGGGCCTCCACCACCGCGGACTTGCCCGTGTTGTTGGGCCCCGTCAGCACCGTCAGCCCCGCCCCCAACTCGATGACACTGTGGGAGTGGGCCATGAAATCCCGTAGTTCGATGCGTGTGATCATTCCCGCGCTGCCTCTGGTTCGCCGCTCTTCCGGTCCGGTCCGGCATTGCACGCCAAAAAGGGGCAAAAGGCAAGGGCCTGTGGCGACAGCGCCTGCCCGCCCCCGTACAGTATCAGGGGCGCCTCCAGCCTGCACCCTTCCCCGCCCTGCTTGCGCGCCTCCAGCAGCACCAGCCGCGCCGCCTCCCCGGGCCGCGACTGCACCGGCAGCACCCGCTTCAGGGCAAAACCGTTCTCCGCCAGCGTGCACACGGCCCACTGCAGCCGCTCCGCCAGGTACACCAGGCACAGGCGTCCCTTGGTTTTCAGGGCCCCCCGCGCCGCCTGGACGAAGACCTCGAGCCCCGCCTGGGTCTCGAAGCGCGCGTTCCGGCGCAGCTGTTCCGGATTCATGCGCCCCGCGCACTTATCTCGGTAGGGCGGGTTGGCCAGCACCAGGTCGAAGCTATTTGCGGGGGCGTTCTCCGCCCACTCCCGCCCCTTCTCTGGCCCCATCTCCCGCAAGTCCGCGCAGACCGCCCGGAACTGCGCCTCCAACCCCAGCCGCCGGGCATTGTCCGTGGCCGCGGCCACCAGCTCCGGCTCCCGCTCCAGACCCAGCACCGAGTTGTTAATCCCCGCCCCGCCCTGTTCCGCTGTCCGCAACAGCAACGCCAACCCCACCACGCCGCACCCCGTGCCCAGGTCCAGGGCGCGGGACCAGGTCCCCTGGGCAGCAAAGCTGGCCAGCAGCAGGGCGTCCAGGGAAAAGCGGAAGCTCCCTTCCGGCTGCAGCAGGCCACGCGGGAAATACCGCCGCGCCTCATGCACGCTCCGGGCCTCCATGGGGCAGCGGCCGGACTCGGACATGGCCTCAGACGATCTCCGCGCCGGAAAGCACCGTGATAAAGCGCTTGAACACGTCCATGTCCAGGGCATTGCTCATTTCGTCGCGCATGATGCGCAGCGCCTCGTAGGGGCGCAGCCCCCGCGCGTAGGGGCGATCCGAGGTCAGGGCGTCGTACACGTCGCTGATGGACAGGGCCCTGATGAACAAGGGCAGGTCGTCCCCTTTGATCCCTCCGGGATAGCCAGAGCCGTCCAGCCGCTCGTGGTGGAACAGGATGCAATGCATGGTCTCGCTGGACAGGGGCAGGTTGATGCACAGGGACACCCCCTGCACCGGATGGGTGTTCACCAGCTGCCGCTCCTCGGCATTGAGCTTGCCAGGCTTGTTGAGCACGTTGCGCGGGATGCGCGTCTTGCCCAGGTCGTGCAGCATGGCCCCGATGCCCGCGTGCAGCAAGAGGTCCTCTTCCGCCCGATAGGTGCTCAGGATGCAGGTGGTGTACACGAAGACCTGCACGCAGTGGGAATAGGTCTGGTAGTCGTGGGAGATGAACGTGGCCAGGGTCTTGAGGGCGTTTTCCTCGCGCAGGTACTTCAGGGCCTCGCGCACCAGGTCCGCCACCCGGTCGTACTGCTTGCGCTCCAGCGGCTTGGGCAGATAGTCGGAAAAGAGGTCCCGGATGACCTCGGTGCTGGCCCCGTAAAGAATGGCCGCCCGCTCCTTCTGGTCCAGACTCACGTCGTGCAGCATGGCCGCCAGGTTCTCCTCCACATAACGGCTGTAGCGGGCACGCTGCTCGTTGCGGATGAAAACTTCCTTGACTCCACTCTCGTACAGCGTGCGGCGATGCCGCTGGGTGAAGTGCTCGTCCTCGCGGGTGTAGAGCACATACTCCCCCTCTTGCTTGAGGTAGATGCTGAACCTGCCCTTGGTGCCGGGCAGCAGCATCAGGGGCGAGAGTTGAAAAAACGCGTCGTCCTTGAGTTGCGGTGTGTTGCTCATGCCTTGTCCTCTGCTGATTTCCCAGGCCCTGACGCGCCTGATCGTCCCATTTTCCCACAAATGACCATCATGTTCAATGCCCCCATTCTTCTCCTTTTCACTCTCTTTTTCTCTCAACGCCTTCACAGGGCTCCCTGTTGTGGTATATTGTCAACCAACAGCTGCCGGCTCCGCACCCACCGGCGCTGCCAACCTTCTAACCACACCGAGATCATGGGAAAACTCAGCATCGAGCACATTACCCCGGGCATGCGTCTGGCTGCCGACCTCCGCGGTGCCAACGGCCGCTTTCTTCTGCCGCGCGGGGTTGAGATACAAGACAAGCACCTGCGAATCATGAAGATCTGGGGAGTCAACGAGGCAGAGGTGGAGGGCGGCCCCGCCTCCGACAAGCGCGAGGATGCTCCGGACGCCCTGCCCCCGGAATTGATGGGCCAGGCCCTCATGCTCCTGGAAACCCTGTTCCGGCTGTCCAACCCCACCTACCCCCCGGTCCGGGTCCTCAAACAACTCTCCTTGCAGAAGCTCATTGACCATATCAGACAAAACAAGCCCCTGCTGCTGCCCGGCAAGCCCTCCGGGCGCCCCCTGACCCTGCCCAAGGAGCGACCCGAAAGCGCCATGGCCCTGGCCGGACAGGAAGTCCAGCTGGTCAGCTTCCCGGACATCTACTTCCAGATCATGGAGGTGCTCAACGACCCCGGCAGCACCGCCAGCCACGTGGCCGAAGTGGTGGGTCGCGACAGCAGCCTGACCATGAAGCTCTTGCGTCTGGTCAACAGCCCCTTCTACGGTTTCCCATCCAAGGTGGACTCCATTACCCGCGCCGTGGCCCTGGTGGGTTCCAACGAGCTCTCCATGCTGGCCTTGGGCATCTCCGTGGTCCAGTATTTCGAGCATGTCCCGCCCGAGCTCATGGACATGCGCCACTTCTGGATGCACTCCATCGCCTGCGGGGTCTTTGCCCGCATCCTGGCCAGCCACAAGCCCGGTCTCTCCGAGGAGCGTTTCTTTCTCGGGGGGCTCATCCACGACGTCGGCCGCCTGGTCATTCTCAAGTGCGCTCCGGAAAGCGCCGCCGCCAGCCTGCTGCTCACCCGCGACAAACCCTGCATGCTCTACGAGGCCGAGCAGGCCGTTCTGGGCTTCGACCACAGCGAGGTCGCCAGCCGCCTCATGCGGCTCTGGCAGTTCCCCGAGACCCTGGAGGACATGGTGGCCTTTCACCACAACCCCGCGGCGGCAACCTCGGTGCTGGACGCCGCAATCATCCACATCGCCGACATCATGGCCAGCTCCATGTGGACAGGATACAAGGGGCTGTTTTACGTTCCTCCCCTGGAACCCGCGGCCTGGGAAGCCCTGGAACTCAGTCCCAGCATCCTGGCTCCGGCGCTCAGCAAGGGCGAGCACCTCATCCTGGACATCTACAACACCTTTTCCGGCAGAGACTGAGCAGGGGGCAGACCAGCGTGAACGACCAGGAACGCATCGCCCGACTCGAAGCCGAAGTCGCCTATCTGCGGCGCGAAAAAAGCGTGGCGGTCAGCGCTCTGGAGACCGCCGCCGCCCTGGGTCATTTTCACACCACCCTCAGCAAGCTGACCTCGGTCCTGCCGCTGCTGGAAGAGACCGCCGTCAAGGTCCGCTCCCTCATCCGCTTCCGTTCCGTGGGCATCTACCTGGTCAACGAGGACGACGCCG
>CAZNSV010000327.1:0-4585 GCA_964575775.1 uncultured Desulfovibrionaceae bacterium | reverse complement strand
TGCACATCGGCTTGACCAGTTTCGGCGGTCCTGCCGGACAGATTTCCATGATGCACAAGTTGTTGGTGGAAGAGCGCAAATGGATTTCCGAAGAGCGTTTTCTTCACGCCCTGAACTACTGCACGCTGTTACCCGGACCGGAAGCACAGCAATTAGCCATTTACATTGGCTGGCTGCTGCACGGCACCCGCGGTGGAATTGTCGCTGGAGTGCTGTTCGTGCTGCCGGGTTTCTGTGTCATCCTGGCCCTCACCGTGCTGTATTTCCTGTTGGGCAGCGTGCCCACCGTGCAGGGACTGTTCTGGGGACTCAAGGCGGCTGTACTGGCTGTGGTGGTGGAAGCACTGTTGCGTCTGAGCAGGAAGTCCTTGCGTCACCGCTTGCGTTGGATTCTGGCTGGGAGCAGTTTCGCGGCCCTGTTTTTTTTCAAGATTCCTTTTCCGTGGGTGGTCTTGGGTGCCGGTGCGCTGGGCCTCTTGGGCACGCGTCTGGGGCTTTCGGCATTTTCCCAGCCACAAGGACGCGAACTCGGCAGCCTGGCATCCGCTGACGAGGCACTCGCAGCCGGTGGCCAGCCTCATGCCCCCAGTTGGCGGCACTCCTTACGTGTGTTGGGCACCTGGCTGCCCCTTTGGTTGGCTCCGGTCATCGGCCTTGCCTTGCTGCTGGGTTGGGAAGATACCTATACGCGCATCGGGTGGTTCTTCAGCAAAATGGCGGTGGTCACCTTCGGCGGTGCCTACTCCGTATTGGCCTATGTGGCCCAGCAAGCCGTTGAAGCATACCATTGGCTCAATTCCGATGAGATGCTCCATGGTTTGGCACTTGCCGAGACCACGCCAGGCCCCCTGATCCTTGTGTTGCAGTATGTGGCCTTTCTTGCCGCTGCACGCGACCCTGGCCTGCTGCACCCTTTGGTTTCAGGGACACTAGGGGCCATCCTGGCCGTACATGTGACTTTTGCTCCCTGCTTTCTATGGATCCTGTTGGGTGCGCCGTACATCGAACGCTTGCGCAACAACCACTTTCTCAACGGTGCACTTACGGCCATCAATGCTGCAGTGGTGGGCGTAATAATGAACCTCACCGTGTGGTTCGCCTTGCACTCATTGTTTCTCAAACTGGAACAATTGCAGCTCGGCCCACTGACCATCCCTTGGCCAGCTATTGGGAGCCTTGATCTACCATTGCTGTTTCTGATGGGAGTAGCCATGACGGGCATGTTCCGCTACAAGTTGAGCATGTTCCGCACCCTGCTTGCTTGTGGAGTTCTGGGCATGTTTTATCACTTAATAGCCTAATGGAGAAGCCAGCCATGAACGAGACTACATGGACGAGCATTACAGCAACTGATCTTGATCAACGCTTACAGGACGATGGATTAGTACTACTTGATGTCCGGCGCGGCGAGGATGCTGTTTCAGACCCTGTATTCATTCCAGGCGCCCTATGGCGTGACCCAAATCGGGTGACTGAATGGGGTTCCGAGTTGTCGGACAAATCCGCGGTGGCAGTCTACTGCGTCCGAGGGGGTTCCGTCAGCCGCGGCGTCGCCGAGGCCTTGACTGCAATCAAGGGGCTGGAGGTGCTCCTGCTGGAAGGAGGTCTGGCAGCATGGAAGGAACAAGGGCGCGAGCTCGCTCCCGCAACAGTACCGGGAGCAGAAGGCAGTTAGGGCATTGTGCCCTTGAGGATGGTTGGCTGCCCTTATGTACCCTATACGCAATAAGAACCTCGCACTCTTGAAGATTTTCTAACAGATAAGGAGGAAATATGACCACCCCCTACACCCTGCACGAACACGACCTGGACCTGCTCAGACAGAGCGGCGTGGCCGAGACGGACATCGCCCACAGTGTGGCCGTGGCGGAAAAGGCTCTGGAACTGGCCGGGCGCATCCAGGCAACCGGAGGGGCAGAGTTGGATCTGGAACTCATCGGACGTGGGGCACTGTTCCATGACCTGGGCAAGGCCAAGACCCACGCCATCGAGCATGGGCTGCTGGGCGCGGCCATGGGCGCGGAGCTGGGCCTGCCCCCCGCGATGACGGCCATCATGGAGAAGCACATCCGGGGCGGGCTGAGCCCCCAAGAGGCCGAGGAACTGGGCCTGCCCGTCAAGGATTACACCCTGCACAGCCTGGAGGAGCGTATCGTGATCTATGCCGACCGGCTGGTGGACATCATCCACGACGGCCTCGTGCCCCTGCGGCATGAACACGAGGCGGAAAGCCGCTTTGCGGAGATCCTGCAGAGCGTGCCCAAATACGGCAAGAACGCGGCCACCACGGCGCGTTATCTGACTTATCATCAGGAAATCCAGGGCCTCATGGCCCGCTGAACAACCCTGTAGACCTGGAGGTAGCATCATGCCCCCCATCGCCAAGCATCTGGAGATCAGCAGCGCCCGCACCGGCAAGCCCTACCGCGAGGTGCACGAGTGGATCGACCACCCCGACCACAAGAATGAACGCCACGACATCACCCGGGTCCTGGAATTCTCCGCCATGTTCAAGGAGCAGTACGGCGAGGAGGCCGCACAGGAATACGTGCAGCACCTGGCCGACGACCTGGCCGGCAAGTTCGGCCACCTGGTGGAGGACGTGCAGAGCCAGGTGAACAAGACCTTGCACTACTTCGGCGCCCGCAAGGTATAACCGCAAAGTCCGCCGGGAGGGAGCCTCCATGTCCGCCCAACGTCTGAAACACCACTCCGCCCGCCTGGCCGGATTCCTTGCCCTCAAGCCCGGGACCGTGGGTCTGCTGGGCATGGTGGTCCTGGTGGGGCTGGGGGAGCGCATGGCCGAACGCTTCCTCCCCATCTACATCCTCGCCCTGGGTGGGGGCGCGCTGGCCGTGGCCCTGCTCCAGGCCATGGACAACCTGCTCTCGGCCCTCTACTCCTTTCCCGGTGGCTATCTGGCGGAGCGCCTGGGCACCAGGCGCTCCCTGCTGCTCTTCAACCTGGTGGCCATGGCCGGGTACGCCCTGGTGCTGCTGGTGCCCTCCTGGCAGGCCGTCCTGGTGGGGGCGGTGTTTTTCATCTCCTGGTCGGCCATCTCGCTGCCGGCCACCATGAGCCTGATGTACAAGGTGCTGCCACAGAACAAGCGAACCATGGGCGTGACCATGCACTCCCTGGTGAAGCGTCTGCCCATGGCCCTGGGCCCCCTGCTCGGGGGCGCCTGCATCGCGCTGTGGGGCGAGGAACAAGGGGTGCGTGCCGCCTTTGCCGTGGCCCTGCTTCTGGCCGGAGCGGCCCTGGTGCTGCAGCAGCGCCTGCTCCCGGACGACGCACCCAGGCGGGATGCGGGAGACGCCTGCAGTTTACGCCCCGAAAGGCACCCCCTGGCCTTGTGGCGGCGCATGCCCCCCGCGTTGCGGGGGCTGCTGGTCTCGGACATCCTGATCCGCTTCTGCGAGCAGATTCCGTACGCCTTCGTGGTGATCTGGTGCATGCAGACCATTGCCGAGCCGGTCACGGCCCTGCAGTTCGGCCTGCTGACCAGCGTGGAAATGGCCACGGCCATGCTGGTCTACATCCCGGTGGCGGCCCTGGCGGACCGCACGGTGAAGAAGCCCTTTGTGCTGGCCACCTTCGTGTTCTTCACCCTCTTTCCGGTGCTGCTGCTCCACAGCCAGTCCTTTGCCTGGCTGGTGGGGGCCTTTGTCCTGCGTGGGCTCAAGGAGTTCGGCGAACCCACGCGCAAGTCCCTGATCATGGACCTGGCGCCCCGGGATTGTCGGGCGGCCATGTTCGGGCTCTACTACCTGCTGCGGGACGTGTGCGTCTCCGTGGCCGCTCTGGGTGGGGGCGTGCTCTGGCTGCTCAGCCCGGAGCTGAACCTCTGGAGCGCCTTTGCCTGCGGCTTGGCCGGGACCGTGTGGTTCGCGCTGTACGGCAGGGAAATGGCGCGCGATGAAGACACCCCCTGAGTTCTCCAGGCTATCCGCATGGTTACGCTGCGGCGCCTCCAATTTCTGCAGCTCGTGGATTTTTCGGCCTATCCTGTAACACCAGGCTTGCAACACTCGTGCTGAGGACAACGGAGCGAAAACTGCATTGACAGCCCTGCACACTTTGCGCTAAATTATGAAATGGAGAGTATCTATTGCAGTGGACTCTCCTGTTGTGTCACGGCCTTCCTGTCTTGTCGATTCCATTGTACCGGTTTTTGTTCAGCTGTTTTGCTGTGCAACGTATGTTGTGGCTGGGGGAATTCATTCTTGCACCTATTATGTAGCAAAGTACGGGGAGTCAAAAATTTATGAAGAAGCTCTTGGTTGTCCTGGTCCTGATGTCTGTTCTGGCCTGGTCCGCCGTCTGCCAGGCAGGCTCAACGGAGATCGTCAACGGCCTTGAAGGTATGCAGATCACGGAAATCTATCTGTCCCGCGCCTCCACCAGCGACTGGGAAGAGGACATCCTCGGCGACGAGATTCTTGAGCCTGGCGAATCCGTGACCGTCGAGTTTCATCCTGCCGAAAACGAATGCGAATGGGATATGCTGGCCAAGGACGAGGCCGGAACCCAGGTCGAATGGCACGGCCTGGACCTCTGCGGTGTGGGGCGCATCACCCTGCAG
>CAZNSV010000326.1:0-4592 GCA_964575775.1 uncultured Desulfovibrionaceae bacterium | reverse complement strand
AGGCCGTGCTGGGGGCGCTCCAGGACCTGGCCGCCCTGCCCACCCGAGCCGTGATCGTCATCACCGCCGGGTTCAAGGAGGTGGGCAAGGAAGGCTACTACCTGGAGCAGGAAGTCAAAAAATTGGCCCAGGAGCACGGCATGGCCCTGCTGGGGCCCAACTGCCTGGGGCTGCTCAATCCCGAGCTGGGGCTCAACGCCACCTTCGCCGTGGGGCAGCCTCCCCTGGGCAACATCGCCTTCTTCTCCCAGTCCGGTGCCCTGTGCGTCTCCATCCTGGACTGGGCCCTGGGGCACGACTTCGGCTTTTCCAAGTTCATCAGTCTGGGCAACAAGGCCGTGCTGGACGAGGCCGACATGCTCTCGGCCCTGGCCGAGGACCCCGCCACCAAAGTGATTTTGGGGTACATCGAAGGGGTGGAAAACGGCAAGCGTTTCATGAAGGTTGCCCGGCGGGTCTGCCAGCAGAAACCCGTGATCCTCATCAAGTCCGGCACCACCTCCGCCGGGGCCAAGGCCGCCTCCTCCCACACCGGCGCCATTGCCGGGTCGGACAACGCCTACACCGCCGCCTTCACCCAGAGCGGCGTCATCCGCTGTCACGACGTGGCCTCGCTCTTCATCCTGGCCGAGGCCTTCTCCACCCAGCCCCTGCCCAAGGGGCCCAATCTGGCCATCGTCACCAACTCCGGCGGGCCCGGCATCCTCACGGCCGACTCCACCGAGAAGTCCGGCCTGGAGCTGGCCCGGCTGACCAATGCCACGGTGGAGCGGCTCATGGCCTTTCTCCCGCCCTATGCCTCGCTCTACAACCCCATCGACATCATCGGGGACGCCCCGGCCGAGCGCTACCGCCTGACCCTGGAGGTGGTGCTGCAGGACCCCCAGGTGCACGCGGTGCTGGTGCTGCTCTCGCCCACGGCCTCGGTGCAGGTGGAGGAGACGGCCCGGGCCGTGATCGAGCTGGCCAGGACCAGCGACAAGCCGGTGTTCGGCTGCTTCATGGGCGAGAAGGTGGTGGGGCCGGGCAAGAAGCTGCTGCAGCAGGCCGGGATCCCCTGCTACAGCTTCCCGGAACCGGCGGTCTTCGCCATCGACGCCATGTATCGCCATTACCAGCGGCTGCACACCCCGCCTTCGGTGGAGGTCTGCTACCGTCGGGACAAGGAGGCCGCGGCCCGGATCATTGCCGAGGCCCGGCGCCAGGGGCTGGACGAGATCGTGGAGTTCCAGGCCCAGGGGCTGCTCAAGGCCTATGAACTGCCCCTACCCGCCACGCAGCTGGCCCGCACCAGCGACGAGGCCGTGCAGGCGGCGCAGCGCATCGGCTATCCCGTGGTGCTGAAGATCGCCTCGCCCCAGATTTCGCACAAGAGCGACGTGGACGGGGTCAAGGTGAACCTCAGGACCCCGGAGCAGGTGCGCGCCACCTTCATGGAGATCACGGGGCGGGCGCAGCGGCTGCGGGAAGAGGCCTTCATCTCCGGCTGCCTGGTGCAGGCCATGGCCGCGCCGGGCTCCAAGGAGGTCATCGTGGGCTTCACCCGCGATGCCCAGTTCGGCCCCCTGGTCCTGTTCGGCCTGGGCGGAATCTACGTGGAAATACTCAAGGACGTGTCCTTCCGGCTGGCGCCCCTGACCCTGGACGACGCGCGCCAGATGATCAGGGAGATCAAGAGCTACCCGCTGCTGCGGGGGGTGCGCGGGGAGCCCGCGGTGAACTTCAAGGCCCTGGAGGACGTGCTGCTGATCATGTCCCAGCTGGCCCTGGATTTCCCGCAGATTCAGGAGGCGGAGTTCAACCCGGTGCTGGTCAGCCCCCAGGAGGCCTTGGTGGCGGACGTGCGGGTGGCGCTCTCCAACCAGGGCGACTGAGCCGGGCCGCGAAGTTTTTCCGACGAGCGCCCCATGGACTCTTTACCTCGCCGCACCCCTTAGGATACAACGCGCATATCTTTCATTGGAGGACGCCATGGCTCAAGGGATCTACATCGGCTCGACCGCTGGCTACTCAGGCAAAAACATGATCGTCATGGGCCTGGGGCTGCGGTTTCAGAAGGAAGGCCTCAACGTCGGGTACATGAAGCCCGTGGGGGCCATGCCCAAGGACATCGACGGCACGCTGGGCGACGAAGACGCCTTTTTCGTACAGAGCGTCCTGGGCCTGAAGGAAGATCCCGCCAAGGTGACCCCCGTGGTGGTCACCCAGGACTTCATGGTCAAGGCCTTCAGCGGCCAGTGCGACGACCTCATGCCCGATATCGAGCGGAACTACCGGGAACTCTCCGCCGGCAAGGACCTGATGCTGGTGGCCGGTTCCGGGAGCATGTATTCGGGGCGCTACTGCCGCCTGGACGGTATCAGCGTGGTGCGCAAGCTGGGCCTCAAGGCCATTGTCATCGAGCGCCTGCACAAGGCCAGCCTGGACTACGACTTCCTGGTGGTGCTCAAGGACACCCTGGGCGACGACCTGGCCGGGGTCATCCTCAACGACATCCCCGCCAACTTCATGAACGAGGTGGAGTCGCTCATCAAGCCCTTCCTGGAGAGCCAGGGCGTGAAGGTCATCGGCGTGATCCCCAAGGATCCGCTCATGGGCGCCATCAAGGTGGCGGACCTGGCCGAGCGCCTTGGGGGCAAGGTCATCAGCGCCCACAACAAGGCGGACAAGGTGGTGGAGAACTTCCTCATCGGCACCATGCAGGTGGAGAACTTCATGACCCACTTCCGCAAGCACAAGAACTCCGCCGTCATCGTGGGGGGCGACCGCTCCGACGTGCAGCTGGTGGCCCTGGAGGGCAACTGCCCCTGCCTGGTGCTCACGGGCAACCTCTACCCCAACGACATCATCCTCACGCGCTCCGAGGTGCTGTCCATCCCCATCGTGGTGGTGCGCGACGACACCTTCACCGTGGCGCACAAGATGGAGGCCATCCTCTCCACGCACAAGCTGCGCGACGTGATCAAGATCAAGCAGGGCGCCCAGCTCGTGAGCTCCTCCCTGGATTTCGAATACATCCGGCAGGAGATCGGGCTTTAGAGCATCTTACCGTGACAATGGTTAGATGCTCTTATGCATTTTTCTGAAACAATTGGAATTGTTTCAGGAGGGAGCCTTGTTTCAAGGCGTAAATGCGCTAGAGCATCTTGCCATTGGGAATGGCTGGATGCTTCAGGCACCCCGCGTCCCCAAGGTTAAGGACCGTCCAGGCCCCGGTGCTGCCCGCGCAGTGCCGGGGCTTTTTCTTCCCGAACCCGTGAGGATCACCAGGAGCGTCGCATGACCGCCCCCCTGCCCTGCCAGTTCCAGTCCCTGGCCCGCTACAATGCCTGGGCCAACGCCGTGCTGTGCGAGGACCTGGCCGCGGCGCCCGCGCCCCTGCTCCTGGCGACGAGCCCGGTGAACTTCGGGTCCATTCTGGGCATCCTCAACCACCTGCTGCTCTGCGATCAGGCCTGGCTGCACCGCTTCACGGGGCAGGGCCCTTGCCCCGGCGACATCGCGAGCCGCCCCCACCCCACCTTGCCCGACCTGCTCCCGGTCCGCCAGGCCGAGGACGCGCGGATCATCCACTTTGCCTCCACGCTCACGGCCCAGGCCCTGCAGGAGGAGCTCCCCTACCGCGACCTCAAGGGCACCCCCTGCGCCCGCCCCTTTGCCCTGCTCGTGTCCCACTTCTTCAACCACCAGACCCATCACCGGGGGCAGGTGCACGCCCTGGCCGAAACCGCGGGCAGCCCCATGCGGAACATCGACCTCATCTACTGCCCCACGGCCTGAACCCAGGGCTCAGAACAGCCCCAGCCAGCCCGCCGTGAGGGCCAGGGTGACCAGGGTCACGGGCACGCCGGTACGCGCGTGCTCCAGCCAGCCGATGCGCACGCCCAGCAGTTGGGCCTGCACCAGCACGATGATGTTGGCGATGCTGCCCACCACGAAGAGATTCCCGGCCAGGGTGCTGGACAAGGCCAGGAGCGTGCCCGCCCCCGCATCCTGGGCATGGGGCAGGAGCAGCATCACCGCCGGGACATTGGAGACCAAGTTGGAGAGCACGGCGGCCAGGACGAAGAGGCTGCCCGGGTCGGCCAGGTCCACCCCCGCCCCTGCCAGGGCGCGGGCCCCCTGCTCCAGCCAGCCGCTCTGGGCCATGGCCGCGTTGACCACGAAGAGCCCCAGAAAGAGCAGCAGCAACTGCCAGTCCACCAGGGCCAGCATGCTGCGCGAGGCCATGCGCCGCGAGAGCAGCAGCAACCCGGCCGCGCCCAGGGCCAGCACCTCGCGCTCCCCGATCCCGGCCAGGAACAACGCCACCAGGACCAGCAGCACCGCCAGCCCCTTGCCGGTCTGCCAGGCGCAGAAAGGTGGCGGGGCCTCGGCCGTACAGCTGAGCCGCCCCTGCCAACGCCCCCGATAGAGCAGCGCGATGAGGCCCCAGGCCACCACCAGACCCAGGAGCACAGGCGGCAGGGCGGTGAGGCAATAGGCCCCGAAATCCAGCTGCAGGACCTGGCCGATGAGCATGTTCTGGGGGTTGCCGATGAGCGTGGCCGCCGAGCCGATGTTGGCCGCGCAAGCCAGGCCCAAGAGGTGGG
>CAZNSV010000325.1:0-4636 GCA_964575775.1 uncultured Desulfovibrionaceae bacterium | reverse complement strand
CATATCGCGGAAGTGTGCAGGGAGCGACCGGAACTCAGCAAACGCTGCGCCCGGGTGGAGGAGAACCTGGGGATCATCGAGATCGAGGGGCGCAGGCTGGGGCGGATGATCAACGATTTCCTGGACCTGTCCAAGATCGAGTCGGGCCGCATGGCCTGGAACGACGCCCTGGTACTGCCGGGCACCCTCATGGCGCGCGCGGCACAACTGGTGCAGCCCGTGTTCGAGGCCAAGGGCGTGGTAGAGTTGCTGGTGGACATTCCGGAGGACCTGCCCCCGCTGCTGCTGGACGAGGACCGCATGGTGCAGGTGTTGGTGAACCTGCTGGACAACGCCTGCAAGCATACCTCCCAGGGCGAGGTGCGCATGACCGCCGCACTGACGGACGCAGGCGTGCGCTTCACGGTGGCGGATACGGGGCGGGGCATCCCGACCGAGGACCTGCCCCGCATCTTCGAGAAATTCTACCAGAGCAGGATGGGGCCGGGGCAGAGCGGCCTGCCCAAGGGCACGGGCCTGGGACTGACCATCTGCCGCCAGATTGTGGAACACTATCGGGGGCGCATCTGGGCGGATTCTGAACCCGGAGTGGGCTCCACCTTCCATGTGCTGCTGCCGTTGCCTTCCGAACCCGAGGCGTGAGACAAGCGTACAGGCTCGGTGGGATTGCGGCTGTAACCGCTCCCCGGGCCACGGACTCCAAACTCCCAGCGGAGGACGCCGTGCAATCCCTGCAGGAACTGTATCGTTGCGGCATGGGGCCGTCCAGCAGCCACACCATGGGGCCGCGCCGGGCGGCCGAGCTCTTCCGGGCGCGTCGACCCGAGGCCGCCGCGGTCAAGGTCACGCTCCACGGCAGTCTGGCCCTCACCGGCAAGGGGCACCTCACGGACCGGGCCGTGACCGAGGGCCTGGCCCCCATCCCCGTCACCGTGCTCTGGGATGTCGAGGCCCTACCCTTCCACCCCAACGGGCTGCACTTCCAGGCGTATGACGCCACGGGGCGGGAGCTGGACGCCTGGACCGTGTACAGCATCGGTGGGGGCGAGTTGCGCGAGGCCTCCCAGGGTGCGGACGCGGGGCAGCGGGTCTACTCCCAGACCTCCATGGCGGACATCCTGCGTTGGACCGAGGAGAACGCGCGCCCCCTCTGGGCTCTGGCCCGGGAGGTGGAGGGCACGGTGCTCTGGGATCACCTGGCCGTGGTTTGGGGGCGGATGCAGGACGCCATTGCCGCTGGGCTGGAGGAAGAGGGCTGTCTGCCCGGAGAGCTCCGCCTGCAGCGCAAGGCCCGCAACACCCTGGCTCAGGCGAGGCGGCTGCGCCCCGGCGAGGACCGGACCGGGCTGCTCTCGGCCTATGCCCTGGCCGTGTCCGAGACCAATGCCGCCGGGGGCTTCGTGGTCACCGCCCCCACCTGTGGCTCCTGCGGGGTGCTGCCCGGGGTGCTCAATTACCTGCATCTGGAGCGCAAGCACGACGAATCCAGCATTCTCAAGGCCCTGGCCACTGCCGGGCTGGTGGGCAACGTGGTCAAGCGCAACGCCTCCATCTCCGGGGCCGAGGTGGGGTGTCAGGGCGAGGTGGGGGTGGCCTGCGCCATGGCGGCGGCAGCCGCGGCCCAGCTGCTCGGGGGCACGCCGCACCAGATCGAATACGCGGCGGAGATCGGCCTGGAGCACCATCTGGGGCTGACCTGCGATCCCATCCTCGGGCTGGTGCAGGCACCCTGCATCGAGCGCAACGTCTTTGCGGCCATCGGCGCCCTGGCCGCGGCGGAGTACGTACTGCTCTCGGACGGCAGGCACCTGGTCAGCTTCGATCAGGTGGTGGAGGCCATGAAGCAGACGGGCCACGACCTCCCCCCTTTGTACCGGGAAACGGCCCAGGGGGGGCTGGCCAAGGTCTTTCAGGCGGGCAAGCCCGGAACCGGCAAGGTCCCGGTCGGGGGGTGAGCTCGTCCCGGGCGCGGGTCAGCGGGCGTCCAGGGCCAGGAGGTGGGGCTGGATGTACATGGTGTCCAGCTCCTGGCGTTGATCCGGGGTCATGTCCACGAACTGCAGGCCCAGACCGGGCAGGGTGTCGGGTTCGCCCCAGGGGCGCCGCCAGCGGACCGAACAATAGATGGGGCGTTTGTTCGTCAGCTCCTGGATGCGGATGAACACGAAGCCGCGGTAGGCGTCGTTGTCCACGCAATACATGAAGCAGCCGCGGTTGGAGATGTTGGTGATGTTGGTGCGCACCGCATGCTGGACAAAGGGGTCGTCCTCCTTGGTCAGCAGGGCGTTGAGCTTCACGGGCACGCGGTCTTCGCTGCGCAGGCGGTAGCCCAGGTCCTGAACCGCCACCGGGGTGTCGGCTCGGGCCGGGTCATCGATGAACTGGAAGCTCTCGCTGCGGCGATCGAAGTGGATGCGAAACACCGGCAGCCCGGCGGCCACGGCCTGGAGTCGGTTGCGGACCTCGGCCCCCAGCTTCAGGTAGAACTTCACGTCCACGAACAGGGCCACGTTCTCTTCCTGCCGGAGCAGCGACTCCACCGCCTCGGCAGGGTCGTCCAGGATGACCGTCTGTTGCCCGTATTGGCCGCAGGGCGTGCAATCTGCCCTGTCAGTGACCACATAAACCTTGTCGAAGCTGCGCACCGCGTTTCCCCCTCCCCCCTGGCTCTGAACTTCCTTTGCGAACGCAGGGCCCCCCGGCCTCTGCGCCCCGATCGTTGGAATTGCGCCCGCTATTTTTGGAAGCACGGGCCTGGTGTTCAGACGAAGCGTTCGTCCGAGCGCGCCTGGGCCACGGCTTCCCGCCCCTGCTGCATCCAGCCCGAGCGGGCCGTGTCAGGAGCGTCGAACTGCGGGATATAGGGCTTGATGTCCAGGAGGGGTGTGCCGTCCAGGATATCCACCCCCCGGATCTGCAGACGGTTGCCCTCCACGGCCAGAAGTTCCACCACCGAAAGTCCGAGATGGGCCGGGCGTAGGGGCGAGCGGGTGGCGAAAACGCCCCGCAACACGTCGTCCAGATAGGGCTTGACCAGCAGCTCCGTGCGCGCGGCCTTGTGGAAATGATAGATCAGGTAGATGTGGCTGAAACCGGTCAGGTCCTGCAGGCCGGCGGCGAATTCCGGAAGGATTTCCACGCTGCCGAGCACGTTTTGTGCCCCTGCGGGTTGGATGGGCATGTTGCCCAGTTCCCGGTGCGGGGAGTGGATCACACCGATGCAGGGCAGGGTGACGTGCAAGGTGTTCATGGTACTTTCTTGGTTCAGTTGACGGCAGGGGCGGGTTGCACGACGATCAACCCGGCGCGAACCTTTTCGGCAGCTTCCAGGACCTTTTCCTGCACGCCGGCAGGGATCAGGGTGTTGGGGCCCACCAGACCGGTGAGCTCCAGGCCGCCGTCCCGCAGATCGTAGACGTGCACGCCCGGGGTGAAGGTGCCGCGCACCAGGAACTGCAGCTCCTGGTATACGGCCAGGTCCATGCGCTTGAGCAGGCTGGCGGGCACGTGTCCCGGCGCGGCGTCGCTCTGGTCGTAGTCCATGCCGATGACCAGGCGGCCTTGCTCACTGGCCGCGATCAGGACGCCATCGCCCCCACCTCCGGCAGCGGCGAAGATGATCTCCACACCTTGCTCGTAGAGCTCCTGGGCCTTGGCGCGGCCCTTGTCCGGAGAGGCGAAGCCGGAAAAGTCCTGGCCGGTGCCCAGCCAGGCGATGGTGCCTTGCGTGCCGGGGGCCACATGGGCCAGGCCCTGGGCAAAGCCCGCGGCCAGATCACGCAGGGGCGGAATGTCCGCCCCGCCGATGAAGGCTGCCTTGCCAGGGGCGGCGAGCAGTCCGGCCAGGCATCCGGCCAGGAAGCCGCCCTGCTCGTTGGCGAAACGCAGGGAGACCACGTTGGGCAGGTCCTCCACCAGGGCCTCGGTGAGGATGAAGCGCACGGCGGGAAAGGCAGGGGCCAGTTCGCGCACGGCCACGCCCCATTCGTTGCCGTTGAGTACCACGGCGTGCACGTGCTGGCGTAACAGGGAGTCGAGCTGGGCCCGGGCCTCGTCCTGGTTCCAGACCGGCCCCAGGGCCTCGCGGGCGCGCAGCTCCAGTTCGAAGTCTTCCTGGGCCCTTGCGAGCCCCAGGTAGGTCAGGGCATTGAAGGGGCTGTCCAGACTGGCGGCCCCGGGGAGAAAGCCGATGCTCAGGGGCTGGGCGGATTGTTGGGCATGCGCTGTCAGGGCGTTGCAGCCCAGCAGGACCGAAAGACAGAGGAAGAACAGGACGTGACGCATGGGCAGGCTCCTCGATCCGGTCAGGCGTTGGTGCGGCTGGAATGGGCCGGGGCAATCCAGTGGGGTTGGCCCCAGCTGCCGGACCGGCCGCGAGGGGCCCGGCGCGTGTTCTGGCGGTGGAGGCCGGTTGCCTGGCCCCGGACGCCTGCTGCGGAGGCAGAATAGCCGTTCTTGCCTGGGGATGCAATCGTCCGAAACTCCGGGCACGGTCTCTAGGTTGTGAGTCTCGTATGTATGTATTTAGCCACATGGTAGTATGCTGTTTTATGGCTTCGAGTGGCGGTGCCTGGTATCGGGAGGGGGAATCTTGAGAGTGTATTGGGTTTGAGTTGCAGGTTGAGGCGTGCGGGGG
>CAZNSV010000324.1:0-4639 GCA_964575775.1 uncultured Desulfovibrionaceae bacterium | reverse complement strand
ACGCCTCCGGCCACGCCTACAAGGGCGAGCTGGTGCAGATGCTCGAAACCGTGCAACCGCGCTTTTTCGTGCCGGTGCACGGCGAGTACCGGCACCTGGTCAAGCACAAGCGCCTGGCCGAGACCTGCGGCGTGGCGCCCGAGCGGGCCATTGTCCTGGAGAACGGCGACCCCCTGACCCTGCTGCCCAACGGCGGCATCCGGCTGGAGGAGAAACTGCCCGTGGAGTCCATCTACGTGGACGGCAAGGGCGTGGGCGACGTGGGGCATTCCGTGCTGCGCGAGCGCCAGCTCCTGGGGGGGGGCGGTCTCGTGGTGGTCGTGCTGGTCATTGCCGAAGAGACCTGGGAAATCCTCCTGGGGCCGGACGTTCAGTCCAAGGGGTTCGTCTTCGAGCAGCACTACAGCCACTATCTGGAAGACGCCAAGTGCATCATCCTGGATATCTTCGAGAACATCCCTCCGGGCGAAGACGCCAAGCTGCGGGAGCGCATCCGCTCCTCCCTGCGCCGCTTCTTCCGCAAGGTCCTGGAGCGTGATCCGGTGGTCCTGCCCCTGGTCATGGTCGTTTGAGCCTCCTGGTCCGCCCGGAACGCCAAAGTTCCTCGCACCCGCCCCCGTGGTCCCGCGGTGGCGGGTGTTTTCTTGCGGCTATCAAGACTTTTTCGGGACTTCAGGGATTTCAGGCAAGTACAAAATTGCAAATCGTGGCGGGAAAGGGTAGAGTCCCTTTCCAATTCACCCGTATTGCGCTCGGGTTATTCCGCGGTATGGCCTTGGCCATCCGCCCCGGGCAAGGATCGGACGTATGACCGCGCAGCAGGTGTGCAGCGATTTTTCCAGCAAGGTGCTCATTGTGGATGCGGACCCCACGGTCTGCGAGGCCCTGGCCCAGACCCTCAAAGGGGCGGGCTACGAGCCTGAAGTGCACCTGCACCCCCAGAGCGTGGTGGCTGGCCTGGACAAGGTCAGCTACTCCCTGGCCTTCATCGACGTGAATCTGCCCGAGATCAATGGCGTGGAGCTGGCCAGCCTGGTGCGCAAGTCCGGGCGGCTGGAAGAGTTGATCTTCATGGGCAGCAACGGCAATTTCGAGCAGGCCATGCGGGCCATCAAGCTCGGGGCCTACGACTACCTGCAAAAGCCGTTCGAATCCAATGAGCTGCGCATGCTGCTCCTGCGCCTGCGCGAGCGGTTCGTGCTCCAGCGCCGGGTGCGACAGGCGGAGCGGCGGCATTTCGCCCTGATCCAGAACCTCCCGCTGCTGGTCTTTTCCCTGAACAGGGCCCTGGGGGTGGAGTTCATCAACCAGGCCTGTCAGGAGTTGCTGGAGTATTCTCCGGCAGAGGCCATGGGGACCCCCAACTGGTTTCTGGAGCGGGTGCATGCCCAGGAGCGCGGCGAGTTGCGGGCCGCCCTGTCCGACGCCTTTGTCCGGGGGCGCCCCCGCTCCCTGGAGTGCCGTATGTTGCAGCGGGGGGGCGGCGAGGTGCACGGGATCATCCGCTTCATGCCCTCCCTGGCGGGCGACGAGCCCGGGGACGGTGTCACGCAGCGGGCCAGGGAGGTGGAAGGCTTCTTCGTGGACATCACCGATCGGGTCTATCTGGAAAAGGCCCTGGTGCAGAACGAGAAGCTCAAGACCCTGGCCGCCATTTCCTCGGAAATGGCCCACGAGGTGCGCAATCCGCTCATGAGCATCGCGGGATTCGCCCGGCGCCTGGAGAAGAAGGTGCCGGACCTGCCCGAGGTGGGCATCATCCTGCGCGAGGCCCAACGGCTGGAGCGCCTGCTCAACCGCATCCGCGACTACCTCAAGCCCATGGGCGCCCGCCCCCGCGAGTGTCTGGTCACGGAGATCCTCAGCGACTCTCTGGGGCTGCTCGCGGGCGAGATGGACGACCGGGGCATCAGCTGCCAGGTGGAGGAGTGGAAGGGCATCCCGGTGGTCCTGGCGGACCCGGACAGCCTGCTGCAGGTCTTCGTGAACCTCTTGCGCAACGGCTTCACCCTCATGGAGCCCAACGGTGCGTTCAGCATCCGCTTCCGCGAGCTGGGCGACAAGCTGCACGTGGAGCTGCACATCCCCGTGCGGGGGGGACTCGGCCAGGATCCCGAGCACCTGTTCATGCCCTTCGACGCCGACGGCGAGCACTTCGGCCTGCCGCTCTGCTACCGCCTGATCAAGGACATGGGCGGCCTGCTGATCCTGGCCCGCGAGGGTGTGTGCGACGTCTTCACCGTGAGCCTGCCCAAGGGGGCCGCAACGGCCGTGCCCCCTGTTGTCCAACCCCCGCTGGTACCCGGGGACTGAGCCCCGGCACCGTTGTGCCTCCGTGGCGCCCCATCCCCTGACGGGGGCGAGCAGGGGCTTTGCAAGCCTTGACAATTCTGTTAGCTTGTACGGCGTTCGCAGGACAATTACGGCATTTTTTTTGAGAGCCTTTGGCGGCGCCCTGCCGTCCTGATGGGGAGCTCTTCTGGCCAGCGGCCTGCCATTCAGGATTTTACCTAACGATACAGGATGTTGACCGATCAGGCAGCTTTATTTCTCCTGAATCCAATTGACGGCGAAGTTCTTGCATTAATGCAGCTTGGGGCCGCTGTCCCGTGTGGCCGGGATGGAGCGTCGGTTCCGAGATTCCAAGCACTGCCCAGCGATTTTCAAGAGGGGGGATCCCATGCGTTTACGGCGCGACCTGACCATAGCGCACAAGCTCATGTGCATCAGCCTGGCGTTCATGCTGCCCATTGCCGTGCTGGTCTTTTTCGTGATCCAGGGCATCAACGCCAGCATCCGCTTTTCCACCCTGGAGCTCCACGGCAATGCCTACCAGCGCCCCCTGGAGCGGCTATTGGCCGCCCTGCCCGAGCACCGGCGCCACGCCCGGCTGTTGCTGGCGGGTGACAGTGCGGTCCGGCCCGTGCTCGCCCGGCTGGAGCAGGAGATCGAGCAGGCCTTTGTCGAGCTTCAGGCCGTGGATGCCCGCATCGGCGCCGACCTGCAGTTCACCCAGGAGGGGCTGGCCCTGCGCAGCCGCGAGCATCTGCTGCTGCCGCGCACCCTGGAGCGCTGGTCCCGGCTCAAGAATGGCTACGCGAGCCTGCCCCCGGAACAGGCCCTGGCGGCGCACGATGCCCTCATCGCGGACGTCCGGGCCATGATCACCCATGCCGGGGACACGTCCAACCTGATCCTGGACCCGGATCTGGACAGCTACTATCTCATGGACATGACCCTGCTGGCCCTGCCCCAGACCCAGGACAGGCTGGCCCAGGTCCTGGAGGCGGGGCTGGAGCTGCTGCGGGGCGACGGCTCCGGCCTGACGGACGAGCAACGGGTACAAATGGCCGTGTTCGCGGCCCTGTTGCAGCAGGCGGACCTGGAGCGGGTGGTGGCCAGTGCCGATACCGCGCTCAACGAGGACCAGAACTTCTACGGGGTGATGGATTCCCTGCAGCGGAACCTGCCCCCGGCTTTGGAGGCCTATGTCCGCTCCAACGAGGCCTTCATCGCCATGGTGCGCACGGTGGGGGACTTCCAGCCCGTGACCTTCACGCGGGAGCAGTTCCTGGCCGCCGGCGAGCAGGCCCTGGCCGCGAGCTTCGCCCTCTGGCACACGGCCGCGGCCGAGCTGGACGCCCTGCTCGAACGCCGCGTCGGGGACTACAAGGACAACCGGCTCATGATTCTGCTCATTGCCGCGGTGGTGTTGCTGGCCGCCAGTGTGCTGGTGCATCTGGTGGCGCAGAGCATCATCCGCCCCGTCCGCTCCATCCAGGGCTACACCCAGCTGGTGGCCCAGGGCGACCTGGGCAGCCGCATCGCACAGACCTATTCCGGCGAGCTGGGGGACCTGGCCGCCAACGTGGCCGTGATGGTGGACCAGCTCAAGAACCGCCTGGGGTTCGCCCAGGGGCTGCTCAACGGCATCACCATGCCCTGCGTGGTGGCGGACAACGAGGCGCGGATTTCCTACGTCAACACCATGCTCCTGCATTTCATGGAAAAGCCCGGCAACCCCGAGGACTACATGGGGGCGGAGGTGCGGGAGTTCTTCCGGCGCGAGCCCGAACTGGCCGAGGCCATCGCCAGCATCATCTCCGGGCGGCAGATGCTCACCAACCGGGAATTCGAGGGGCGCAGCGTCTCGGGAACCCGCTATTACATCAAGCTCGACGCCGCCCCGGTCTATGACCTGGAGGGGAAGCCCCTGGGCTGCTTCGCCCAGTTCGCGGTGCTCACGGACGTGAAGCTCCAGGAGGAGCGACTCCTGGCGCAGAATGCCCTCATTGGCCGCACGGCCCAGGAAGCGGGGGAAATTGCGGACCAGGTGAACCTGGCCGTGGAGAGCCTCACGGCCGAGGTGCGGGCCGCGGCCCACAATGCCGAGCTGCAGCGCGAACGCAGCACCGAGGCGGCCACGGCCATGGAGGAGATGAACGCCACCGTGCTGGAGGTGGCCCGCAACGCCGGGCAAGCCGCCGAGCATGCCGAGGAGACCCGGGGCAAGGCCCAGGAGGGAGCCAGGGTGGTGGACAACGCCGTGGAAGCCATCACCCGGGTGGCGACGCTCTCCTCCAGCCTAAAGGGCGATATCGCCCGGCTGGGCGACCAGGCCGAGGCCATCGGCCGGATC
>CAZNSV010000323.1:0-4657 GCA_964575775.1 uncultured Desulfovibrionaceae bacterium | reverse complement strand
TCAAGGACGGGGCCAAGATGTCCAAGTCCAAGGGCAACGTGGTGGACCCGGACGAGATGATCAAGCGCTTCGGCGCGGACGCGGTGCGGCTCTTCTGCCTGTTCGCGGCACCGCCGGAGCGTGACTTCGACTGGAGCGACCAGGGCATCGAGGGGGCCTCACGCTTCCTGAACCGGCTCTGGCGCCTGGTGCAGGAGCTGCAGGACGCCGTGCCCGCCGTGCCCCCCTGCGGCGCCACGGCCGAGGACGTGGCCGGCGACGAGGCCGCCAAGGCCCTGCGTCACAAGGAGCACCTCACGGTACAGAAGGTGGGCGCGGACATCGGCGACAAGTTCCAGTTCAACACGGCCATCGCCGCGGTCATGGAACTGGTGAACAGCATCAGCCAGGACAAGGAGCAGCTGTTGCAGAGCGAGGCGGGGCGCAAGGCCCTGGGCTCGGCCCTGCGCTCCGTGCTGGTGCTGCTGGCGCCGGTGGCGCCGCACATCTGCGAGGAGCTGTGGCACGAACTGGGGCACGACCTCTGGCTGGCCACAGTAGCCTGGCCTCAATACAGTGCGGATGCCCTGCTGCTGGACCAGGTGGAAGTGTTGGTGCAGGTCAACGGCAAGCTCCGGGCACGGATTTGCGTTCCCACGGACGCCCCGGCCAAGGAAGTGGAAGCGGTGGCCATGAGTCAGGACAACGTGCAGAAGCACCTGGAGGGCAAGACCGTGAAGAAGGTGGTGGTCATCCCCGGCAAACTGGTCAATGTGGTGGCGGTGGACGCATGAACGCCCCTGCCGTGTCCTTGCGTCTGATCCTGCCGCTGCTGCTGTGTGCGTTGCTGTTGGGCGGCTGTGGCTACGGTTTTTCGCCCCAGGGCCCGTCGGTGCTCAGGACCGAGCAGGGCAAGGGCAAGAGCACCCTGGCGGTGGGGCAGGTGAAGAACCCCACCCTGGAGACCTGGATGGAGCCCGCCCTGCGCAATGCCCTGCGCGACGAGATCGCGGTGCGCGAGCCCGTACGCTGGGTGGAGCCTTCCGAGGCGGACATGCTCCTGGACCTGGACATCACGCGGTACACGGTGTCGGCCGCGGTGCAGGACGCCAAGGACAGCACCCTGAAGTACAAGCTGGAGCTGGTGCTGGACGCCACGCTCAAGGATCGCGGGCAGGGCACCGTGATCTGGCGTTCCGGCCCGGTGAGCCGCATCGAGTACTATTTCAACGACGTGGACCGCAAAGCCGCGGAACGCACGGTGGTGACCCAGACCGTGCGCCTGCTGGTGGACCGCATGGGGCACGCCTTCTGAGGCGCGCCGTCCGGCCTGCCCAATGGCGGGCCAACGCCCCGCACCCCCCGCGGCCCACCCCGAGGCCACGGACCACCCGGGAGGCTGAGTGATGGCGCGCCCCGGCTTCTATTTCTGCATCTGCCCCGATCCCGCCCTCGCCAAGCAGCGGGTGGCGGCCTTGTTGGCGGAGCACCCGCCCTCCAGGGGCAACTACGAGCGCAAGGTCTTCTGGGGCGACGACGGGCTGGACGAGGCCTTCTGGCAGGCCCTGACCCTCAACGACCTCTTTGGCACCTCCCGGGTGCTGCTGGTGCGCAACGCCCAGAACCTGGACAAGGGGCACTGGGCGCTGCTCTCCAAGGCCCTGGCCCGGGTCAGTGCCCAGGCCTGGCCCGTTTTCTGTCTGGAAGGGGAGTTCGACCGGGGCAAGCCGAAGCTCCCGGCGGCCCTGACCGCCACCAAATTCTTCGCTTTTGCCCGGGACAAGGGCTGGCTCTGGCAATCCCCCGGCCTGGGCGAGCAGGGGGTGCGCAAGGGTCTCCAGGACTGGGCCAAGGCGCGGGGACTGCGCTTCGCCCCCGGCGTGCTGGACAGCCTGAGCGCGAGCATTCCGGCCGATGCCACGGGCCTGGCCAACGAGTTGGAGAAGCTGGAACTGGCCATGGGGGAGGGGCGCGAGGTCACGCCCGATTTGGCGGAAATGGTTGCATCCCGCCCGGAAATGGATATTTTTAGCTTTCTGGATGCGTTGCAACAGCAGCAGGGAGCCGGTAAGGTCTGGCAGAAGGTGTTGCAGCAGCAGCTTTCGGGCAAGGGTATGCTCTTCCAGTTTCTGGGCATGCTGCAGCGCGAGGCGCGCATCCTCTGGCAGCTGCTGCATCGGGAGTCCGGGGTCCGTCTGCCGGGCCCGGTGGCACAGCGCAAGGAACGCCTGGCGCAACAACTCGGGGGGCAAGGCATTGCACGCATTTGGGACCTGGCCATGGCCGCCGACGCGCGGGTCAAGACGGGCGAGGCCGGGGAGGAGCAGTCGCTGGAGATGCTGGTGGCGGACCTGTTCGTGCTCTTTGGGAATACGCCCCCGCCAAGGGGCGGGGGGCGCCCGCAGCCCGCTCGGGTGCGGGTTTGAGTTTGGGCACAGTCCTGTGCGCATGGTGAGCGGGAGATCATGAGCGAGCGGCCGCATTACGAGGGGCATCGCCGCCGCCTGCGGGACCGTCTGCGCAAGGAGCCGCGCGAGCTGGCCGATTACGAGTTGCTGGAGGTGCTGCTGGGCTTCGTGCTCCTGCGCAGGGACACCAAGCCCCTGGCCAAGGAACTGCTGAAGCGGTTCAAGAATTTGCGGGGTGTGTTTGCGGCACAGCCGGAGGAACTGGCGGGGGTGGACGGGTTCGGACCGTCCCTGGAGGCCTTCTGGCTGGGGCTCAACGAGCTCAAGGCGCGCATCGACGAGGCGCCGGTGCAGTCCCGGGTGGTGTTTTCCAGCCCGCGGGTGGTGGCCGATCTGGCCCGGGCCCGCCTGGGCGACAAGGTGTCCGAGGAGTTCTGGGTGGCGCTGGTGGACAACAAGAACCGGCTCATGTCCTGGGAGTGCATGAGCAAGGGCACGGTGGACCAGGCCCCGGTCTATCCCCGGGAAGTGCTGGCCCTGGCCCTGGAGCGCAAGGCCAGCGGCATCATCATGGTGCACAACCACCCCGGCGGGGACCCCAGACCCAGTACGGCGGATATCGAGTTGACGCAACGCATCTGTCGGAGTGCCAAGGATTTGGGCGTACGCATGCTGGACCATCTGATCATCGCGGAGAGTGACTACTTCAGTTTCCAATCCCAAGGTCTGCTCTGAACAAAGGAGGGAGTCATGGTGCGGAGTATGCAGTGTCTCGTAAGCGGCAAGGTGAAGGGCGTGTTTTTTCGCTCCTGGGTCCATGATCAGGCCGTGAGCCTCAAGCTCACGGGGTGGGTGCGCAACCTGGAGGACGACCGCGTGGAAATCCTCCTGCAAGGGAGCGAAGAGGCCATCCAGGACATGCGGGCCCGGCTGCTCCAGGGCTCCACCCTCAGCCGCGTTGAGGACTTGGCCTGCCAGTGGATCGACCATGACAAGGAATACGGGGAGTTCAGCATCCGCAACTGATTGCTGCCCCTTTGGATGTGCCGGCACGACCGGTTGCGAACCCCTAGGCCGGACTCCCCCGCGGGGGGAGTGGAGGTAGAGCGCACGATGCCTGACGACGAAAAGAAAGATCAGCCCGGCAAGAAACAGGACAGCTCCCAGGACCAGCCCCAGGGCAATCCCCTGGACGCCCTGTTGCAGCAAGACACCGACGGCGAGCGCCGGCCCACCGAGATTCCCGAGGTGCTGCCGGTGCTGCCCGTGCGCGACATCGTGGTCTTCAACTACATGATCCTGCCGCTCTTCGTGGGGCGGGAGAAATCCGTGGGCGCCGTGGACATGGCCCTTTCGGGCAGCCGCTACCTGCTGGTGCTCACCCAGAAAGACGAAAAGGTCGATGACCCGGGGCCCGACGATCTCTATCGCATGGGCACCGTGGTCATGATCATGCGCATGCTCAAGATGCCCGACGGCCGGCTCAAGGTGCTGGTCCAGGGCGTGACCCGCGCTCGGGTGCACACCTTCCTGGACGAGACGGCCTTCCTCAAGGCCTCCATCGAGATTGTGGAAGAACCCGAGAGCGGCGAGCGCACCCTGGAGCAGGAAGCCATGATGCGCGCGGCCCGTGAGCAGAGCGAGCGCATCCTCAGCCTGCGCGGGGTCAATTCCCCGGACATCATGGCCGTGCTCAACGGCGTGGACGAACTCGGGCGCCTGGCGGACCTCATCGCCTCCAACCTGCGCATCCGGGTGGAGGACGCCCAGCAGATCCTCGAGAGCGTGGACCCCGTGGAGCGGTTGGCCCTGGTCAACGAGCAGCTGGTCAAGGAAGTGGAAGTGGCGTCCATGCAGGCCAAGATCCAGGGCATGGCCAAGGAGGGCATGGACAAGGCCCAGCGCGACTTCTATCTGCGGGAGCAGATGAAGGCCATCCGCAAGGAACTGGGCGAGTTCGGCGAGGAGAACGAGGAGTTCGAGGAACTGGCCGAGGCCATCGAAAAGGCCGGGCTGCCCGCCGAGGTGCGCAAGGAGGCGGAGAAACAGCTCAAGCGTTTCGCCTCCATGCACCCGGAGTCCTCCGAGGCCTCCGTGGTGCGGACCTACCTGGACTGGATCGTGGAGTTGCCCTGGAAGAAACTCTCCCGCGACCGCCTGGACATCAAGGCCGCCAAGACCATCCTGGACGAGGACCACTTCAACCTGGAAAAGGTCAAGGAGCGCATCCTGGAATCCCTCTCGGTGCGCAAGCTCAACCCCGCCATGAA
>CAZNSV010000322.1:0-4663 GCA_964575775.1 uncultured Desulfovibrionaceae bacterium | reverse complement strand
GGACCCTCTGGAGGGGCTGTTGACGCGGTTGGTGGAGTCGCGGATGGCGGACACACTGAGCACGCTGGACCAGTTTTCGCCTTCCATGTCCAGGATTTCCGGGGCGGCGTAGCTGTTCACGTTCTTGATGCTGTAGCGGTCCAGGCGGTAGCCCCAGTAGAGTCGGGTCCAGTCGCCCAGGGGGTACGAGAAGCGCAACACGCCACCCACGGTGTCCTTGTCGAAGTCGGGGTACAGGTAGGTGGTGTAGTAGAGGTCCATGCCCCCGGCGAACTTGGTGTCCCAGAGGGCCGGGTTCATGAAGCTGAAGACGTAGTTGGTGTCGATGGCGGAGAAGGAGGCCTGCAGCGAGGCCTGGTAGCCCTTGCCGAAGAGGTTCTTCTCGGAGAGCTTGCCCCCAACGTAGACCCCGGCGTAGCTGGAGTAGCCCACGCCGCCGGAAAGGGAGCCGGTACTCTTTTCCTTGACCTTGACCTTGAGGTCCATCTGGTTGGGGTCACCGGTGGGCACGGATTCGATGTCCGCGGACTCGAAGATGTCCAGGCGCTCCAGCTTGAGGTTGGAGATCCGCAGCTTGCTGCCGCTGAACAGGTCGCCGTCGTTGACCGAGATTTCCCTGCGGATGACGTTGTCGCGGGTTTTATCGTTGCCCTCGATGGTCACCCGCCGGATGTAGACCTTGTCGCCCTTGTTGATGGCGAAGGTGACGTTGAGCAGCTTGGCCGCGTCGTCACGGTCGATGCGCACGTCCGCGTCCGCGAAGGCGTAGCCGAAATCGTTGTAGAAGGTGGCCAGGGTCTGGGAGTCCTCGCGCACCACGCTGCGGCTGAACCAGTCCTTGCCGTCCGCGCGCTTGGTGAGCTGGATCTTTTCGGCCAGGACCCCGGGTTCGACCAGCAGGTCGCCGGAGAAGTCCACGGTACCGACCTTGAAGCGCTCGCCCTCCACGATCTGGAAGGTGATATGGATGCCGTCTTCCTGGAAATCCACCGTGGGCTGCCCCACCTTGGTGTCCACGAAGCCATGGTTGGCGTAGTAGTCTTCGATGTAGGCCGCGTCGCGGTCCAGCATCTCTTCCTGCAGCACGCCGGTGCCGGTGAGCCAGGACAGCCAGCCGCGTTCGGTCAGGGCCATGCCGTCCTTGATGTCGCTGGCGCTGAAGGCGGTGTTGCCTTCCAGCTTGATGGAGGAGACGTAGAGTTTCTTGGACTCGTTGACCAGGATCACCAGCCGGGCCGTGCCCTTGCCGGTGCTGTCCACCTTGTGGGAGACCTCGGTGAGGTAGTAGCCTTCCTTGCGGTAGAGTTCCCGGATCTTGCCCAGGTCGTCGGCCAGGATTTTGGGGTTGAGCACGCTGCCGGTCTTGGTGCTCATGACGGCCAGCACGTCGTCCTCGTCCACGCCGCCGGCGCCTTCCACGCTCATGGCCTGGATGCGGGGCTTTTCCACCACTTCCACCACCAGCCGCTTGCCGTCGGCCACGTCCTCGGTGCTGATCTTCACGTCGTCGAAATAGCCGAGCTCGAAGATGCGTTTGATCTCTTCATGCACTGCCTGGGGGTCGAGCACGTCGCCCTTCTGCAGTTTCATGCGCATGAGCACCACGTCCTTGTCCAGGGTCTCGGTGCCGCGCACTTCCACCTCGGCGATGATGTCGGAGACGAACACCGCGTTGCGGATCTTGCGGGTGAGTTCCTCCAGGGCCGGCAGCACGTTGGTGCCCCCTTCCTTGGTGACGTAGAGCGCCTTCACGGGCTTGATGCCCGTGGCGTCCACCACCCGCACGTCCAGGGAGATGGTCTGTCCCACCTGGCTCAGGCTGCCGTAGACGGCAAACTGGGCGGAGCCGGCCACGGCCAGGTCCCGGGCCACGGCCAGGTCCACGTGGGCGACCTTGCGCTTGGCGATGAGCTCGCCGACTTCCTCCTGGGAGACAACCTGGAACCCCATCTCGCGCAGACGATCGGAGAGCATCTGCGGGAGCCTGGCATCGAGATACTGCAGGCTGGGTTCGGCGTTGACCTCGAAGGGCAGCACCACGAATTTGACGGCGCCGGGCTGCGATTGGGCACGGACTTCTCCGCTGCAGACCACGAGCGCCAACAGGGCGCACATCACCAGGGTACTACTGATTCGCATGGGCATAGAGCTCTCCAGAACGCAGTTCCAGGCGGCGGTTCATCATCTCTGCAAGGGCGTGGTTGTGGGTCACCACGATCAGCGTCGTCCCCAACTCCCGATTCAACTGTAGCAACAGGTTCCCAACCTTTTCTCCGGTGCGCTCGTCCAGATTCCCCGTGGGCTCGTCGGCCAGCAGCACCTTGGGCTTCAGCAGCATGGCCCGGGCTATGGCAACCCGTTGCCGCTCTCCTCCCGAAAGTGTCGTCACCTGCTGGCGCCGTCGGTCGGCCAACCCCACCAGTTCCAGGGCTTCCGCCGCCAGGGCGTTGGCCTTGCCTCGCGGCATGCCGCCGATCACGGCCTGCATGGCCACGTTCTCCAGGGTATCGAACTCGGGCAGGAGGTGGTGGAACTGGAACACGAAGCCAAGCTCGCGGTTACGAATCCGCGCCCGGGCCTGCTCACTCAATCCCGTCACGTCCTGCCCCTGAAAGCGAATACTGCCTCGCGTCGCCGTATCCAGCACGCCCATCAGATGCAGCAGCGTGGTCTTCCCGGACCCCGATGCGCCGAGGATCGCTATGGATTCCCCGGCCGCCACCTGCAGGTCCACCTGGCGCAGGATGACCAGCCGCTCTGTTGGTCCCTGGAACTCCTTACCAACATTTTTCAGGTCGTACAACACGGACGCACTCTTCGCTAGCATGTTTCCCCGGCAAGGGCAAAACCTATTTAGAGAAATTTTTTTTCAACAATCATGCAGGGCTGCACCGTAAATCACTCGAAACGCAGGGCCTCGGCCGGGCTGAGACGCGAGGCCTGGCGCGAGGGATAGAGGGTGGCCAGGAAGCACAGGGCCATGGCGCAGATGCCGATGAGGACCAGGTCCAGGCTTTCCAGCCGCACCGGCAGGTGGTCCAGCGAGTACACGTCCTTGGGCAGCTTGATAAACTGGTAGCGCTTCAAAAGCAAACTCGCACCGATGCCCAAGATGTAGCCCAGGCTCGTGCCCACCAGGCCGATGATGGTGCCCTGCAGCATGAAGATGCGGCGGATCTGCTCCCGTTGCGCCCCGAGACTCATGAGCACCGCAATGTCCTTGGTCTTCTCCATCACCAGCATCACCAGCGTGGTGATGATGGAAAAGGAGCCCACCACCACCACCAGGATCAGCACGATGAACATGGCCACCTTTTCTAGCTTGAGCGCCGCGAAGAGGTTGGCGTTCATCTCCTGCCAGTGCCGGGTGTAGTAGGGGGGGCCCAGGGCCTTCTGGACCTCCCGGGCCACGGCGTCGGCCCGGTACACGTCCTGCACCCGCAGCTCCAACCCCGTGGCGTTCACTTCCCGGAAACCCAACAGCTCCCGCGCCGCGTCCAGGGCGATGAAGGCCAGGGTGGTGTCGTACTCGTACATGCCCGACCGGAACACCCCGGCCAGGCGAAAGATTTTCACCTGGGGCGTGAAACCCGCCGCGCTCTGCTTGCCGGCCGGAGAGAGCAGGTTCACCGTGCCCCCGAGGCTCAGGCCCAGCCGGTTCACCAACTCTCGCCCCAGGATGATCCCCGGGGGGCCGTCCGTGGCCACGAGGGCCTCCAGACTGCCCTCCACCAGGTCGCGCCCCACGGTGAGGACCTTGTCCGCGCTCAGCGGGTCGATGCCGCGCAGCACCACACCCTTCACCCCCGAAGCCGTGGAGAGCATGACCTCGGAGTAAATGAAGGGCGTGACGCCCAACACCCCGGGCACCGCCGCGGCCTCGGTCATGAGGGGGGCGTAGTCCTTGATGCCCCCTTCGTAACTCAGCACCAGGGCGTGGGCGTTGACGCCCAGGATCTTCTCGCGCAGGTCCGTGGAAAAGCCGTTCATGACCCCCAGGACCACGATGAGGGAGCCGACGCCGAGCGCCACCCCCAGCACCGAGACCAGGGAGATCACCGAGATGAAGGAATGGTGCTTGCGACTGAAGAGATAGCGCAGGGCTACAAAGGTTTCAAAACGCATGGTGTCCGACTCTGCAGGCAGGATGGCAACAGGGGGGCGGTTCGGTATGCTGCAACGAGACCAAAGGGTTCGGAACCGGCGGACCCATGGGCTGCAGGGCGGCGCGCTGCATCAACCGTCGGTCTCCGGCCGCAGGAGGGGGAAGAAGATCACCTCGCGGATGCTGGGCGAATCCGTGAGCAGCATGGCCAGGCGGTCGATGCCCACACCCTGCCCCGCGGCCGGGGGCATGCCATACTCCAGCGCGCGCAGGTAGTCCTCGTCCATGGCGTGGGCCTCGTCGTCTCCGGCCTCCTTCTCCCGCACCTGCAACTCGAAACGGCGGCGCTGGTCCACGGGGTCGTTGAGCTCGGAAAAGGCGTTGGCCATCTCACGCCCGGCAATGAACAGCTCGAAGCGGTCCGTCACTTCGGGAGTGGCGTCGTTCTTGCGGGACAGCGGCGAAATTTCGGTGGGGTAGCGGTAGATGAAGTGCGGCTGGATCAGCTTGGGCTCCACATCCAGATCGAAGAGCTTGGCCTGCAGCTTGCCCAGCCCC
>CAZNSV010000321.1:0-4669 GCA_964575775.1 uncultured Desulfovibrionaceae bacterium | reverse complement strand
AGCTCAAGGAAGGCAAGAAGGTCAGCCGAGGCTGGTTGGGCGTGGCCATCCAGGACGTGGACGAGAACAGCGCCAAGGCCCTGGGCCTGGAGCGCGCGTCCGGGGCCCTGGTGGCCAAGGTCTTCGAGGGGCATCCCGCGGATCAGGCCGGGCTCAAGGTGGGCGACGTCATCGTCACCGTGGACGGCGAGCCCGTGGTGGACTCCGCGGCCCTGCTGCGTTTGATCGCCGCCATTCCTCCAGGCGAAAAGGGGGTCTTCGGGGTCTGGCGCAGGGGCAAGGTCCTGGATTTGACCGTCACCCTCGGGGAGCGGGATCTGGAGAAACTGGAGGAAGCCAACGGCGAGCAGGAGCCCCCGTTGGAGGAGGCCGCGCCCGAGACCACCGGAGGGGCGGATCCCCAGGAGGTGCTGGGCTTGAGCCTGCGGCCCGTCGGCAGCGAGGATGTGGAAATCTACGGCCTGGAAGCCAGGGCCGGGTTGTTGGTCGTGCAGTTGGCGCCGGACTCCCTTGCCGCCGAGAACGGCGTGCTGGCGGAGGACGTGATTCTGGAGGCCAACATGGCCCCGGTCAACAGTCTACAGGAGTTGGGGCGCATCCTCGACGAGGCCGCCGCTGGCAAGGGCGTGGTCATGCTGTTGCTGCGCCGCGAGGGGCGCAATCTGTTCCGCACCGTGCCCCTGCCTTGAAACCCCGAACCGCGATTGTGGAAACCCAAGCATGGATAACGGCATGAAAGTATTGACTCCCAGGGAGATCGTCTCGGAGCTGGACGCCTTCATCATCGGCCAGGAGCAGGCCAAACGCATGGTGGCCATTGCCATGCGCAACCGCTGGCGGCGCCAGCAGTTGGAACCGGAGCTGCGCGACGAGATCGCCCCAAAAAATATCATCATGATTGGCCCCACCGGGGTGGGGAAGACGGAAATCGCCCGGCGCCTGGCCAAGCTGGCCGGCTCGCCGTTCTTCAAGGTGGAGGCCTCCAAGTTCACCGAGGTCGGCTATGTGGGGCGCGACGTGGAATCCATGGTCCGCGACCTGATGCAGATCGGCGTGAACATGGTCAAGCGCGAGGAGATGGAGCGGGTGCGGGTGCGTGCGGCCGGACTGGCCGAGGAGCGCATGCTGGACCTGTTGCTGCCGGATTCGCGCCCCAAGGATCATCTGGATGTGCTGGCCGAGCCGGACCAGGCGGCCGCCCCCCGGCCGGTGGACGAGAACTCCACCCGGGAGAAGATGCGGCGCATGCTCCGCCAGGGGCTGCTGGACGAGCGGGTGGTGGAGGTGGAGGTGAGCGCGGCCTCGCCCCAGGTGGAAATCATGGCCATGCCCGGCATGGAAGACATGGAGATGCAGTTCCGCGACGTGTTCAGCCGCGTCTTCCCCAACAAGAAGAAACGCCGCTCCATGCGCGTCAAGGACGCCATGGACTACCTGGTGCAGGAGCAGTGCGACCGGCTCATCGACATGGACAAGGTCACGGACCTGGCCAAGGAGCGGGTGGAGCAGAGCGGGGTCATCTTCCTGGACGAGATCGACAAGATCGTGAGCAAGGGCGAAGGGGGCAAGAACGCCGACGTCTCCCGCGAGGGCGTGCAGCGCGACCTGCTGCCCGTGGTGGAAGGCTGCGTGGTCAACACCAAGTACGGCATGGTCAAGACGGACCACATCCTGTTCATCGCGGCCGGGGCCTTTCACCTCAGCAAACCCTCTGACCTGATCCCGGAGTTGCAGGGGCGCTTTCCCCTGCGGGTGGAGCTGGAGTCCCTGGACCGCGCTGCCTTCCTGCGCATCCTCACCGAGCCCAAGAACGCCCTGACCCTGCAATACAAGGCCTTGCTGGCCACGGAAGGTCTGGAGATCGACTACACTCCGGACGCCCTGGAAGAGATAGCGGCCTGCGCCGAGCAGATCAACAAGGATACCGAGAATATCGGTGCCCGTCGGCTCTATACCATCATGGAAAAGATTCTGGCCCAGCTCTCGTTCGTGGCCCCGGAGCGCTCCGGCGACACCGTGACCATCGACCGCGACTATGTCCGCGCCCAGCTGCAGGACGTGCTGCAGGACCGCGACCTGAGCCGCTACATTCTCTAAGCACCGCATGGAGTCGAAAATGGAAAAGGGAAAACGTGTCGCCCGCCTCCTGATGGAGTCGTTGCCCTATATCAGGAACTTCCACGGCCAGAGCGTGGTCATCAAGTACGGCGGCCACGCCATGAAGGACGAGGCCCTGAAGCTGGCCTTTGCCCGCAACATCGTGATGCTCAAATACATCGGGGTGAACCCGGTGCTGGTGCACGGCGGGGGGCCGCAGATTGGTCGAATGCTCGACCAATTGGGCATCTGCAGCGAATTCCGCCAGGGCATGCGCGTCACCGACGCCGCCACCATGGACGTGGTGGAGATGGTACTCGGGGGGCGCGTGAACAAGGAGATCGTGAACCTGCTCAACCTGGCCGGGGGCAAGGCCGTGGGTCTTTCGGGCAAGGACGGACGGCTGATCGTGGCGCGCAAGCTGGAGATGGTGCTGGACCGCAAGGACGCCCCCCCGGAGATCATCGACCTGGGCAACGTGGGCGAGGTGGTGCATGTGGAAGTGCCGCTGATCAAGGCGCTGGAGCGAGAGGGGTTCATTCCGGTCATCGCGCCCATCGGCGTGGACGAGGAGGGCAACACCTACAACATCAACGCGGATTCCGTGGCCGGCGCGGTGGCGGCGGCGCTGCGGGCCAAGCGGCTGGTGCTGCTCACGGATGTGCCCGGGGTGCTGAACAAGGACGGGGAGCTGGTTTCGTCCTACACCATGCCGGGGGCTGCCCTGGCCATTGGCGACGGGACCATCCAGGGGGGCATGATCCCCAAGGTGAAATGCTGCCTGGAAGCCCTGGACGCCGGGGTGGAGAAGGCGCACATCCTGGACGGTCGCGTGGAAAACTCGCTGATCCTGGAACTCTTCACCCAGGGCGGCATCGGTACGGAAATCGTGCGGGGGCGGTAGGGCGAAAGTACTGTTCGAGCCAAAGAACCGCTCTCCTCTGACCACCCCGTCTGTCAGAAGAGGGCGGTTTGCTCACGCCACCAGGCAGACCTTGTCCTTGCCGTCGCGCTCCCGCAGGTAGACGTTGACGTGTTCGCCGCGCTGGGTGTCCACCACCTTGCCCACGTAGTCCGGCTGGATGGGCAGTTCGCGGTGCCCCCGATCCACCAGCACCAGCAGTTCCACCAGTCGGGGGCGGCCGAAGTCCAGAATGGCCTCCAGGGCCGCGCGGATGGTGCGCCCCGTGAAGAGCACGTCGTCCACCAGCAGCACGGCCTTGCCGTCCAGCTCGAAGGGGATTTCGGTGCAGCTGATCATGGGCTGCAGGTCGGTGCTGGTCCAGTCGTCCCGGTAGAGGTTGATGTCCAGGCGCCCCAAGGGGACGCTGCGGCCCAAGCGGGCGTCGAGGATGCCCTTGAGGCGCTGGGCCAGGTCCACGCCCCGGCGCTGGATGCCGATGAGGGCCAGGTGTTCGCAATTGGCGCGGTTGCTCAAAACCTCGTCGGCCAGGCGCTGGAGAATGGCGGACAGTTCGTCGGCCTGGAGGATGTCCTTGCAGTCTTTCATGGCTCACCCGCTACGGGCTTCTTTCCGGCCGCAAGGGGGGGATTCCCGCTGGAACGGCGCCCTGGCGACAGGAAATATTTTCGGATTCTAAAGCGCCAGCCTACAGCACTTCCTGTTGTTTGGCAATCACACCCGTGCGCCACGACGCTGGTAGTCCACAGGATCACCGCATCCCGCCTGGTTTCGTCCGGGATTGGCGCTGTTCCCCCACAAATTAATCATAGCTGTTAGGGGGGGATTTTGACCAAAGTCAATTGACAAGCTCGATGCCGGTGCTTATGGACTCCCCAGACAGCAACCACTTTGGAGGATTTCATGCTTGAATTGACGGCCAACGCCAAAAAGGAACTGGACGCCTACTTTGCGGACAAGCCCAAGGCTACCATCCGCATCTATCTTGCCCCGGGCGGTTGAGCGGGTCCCAGACTTGCTCTGGCTCTGGATGAGCCGAGCGCCAACGATGAGACCTATGAGCGGGACGGTTACACTTTCTGCATCGAGAAATCCCTCGCCAAGCAGGTGACCTACCTCAAGCTCGACATCACCTACATGGGCTTCACCATCGACTCCGACCTCGTGTTGGCCGGCGGGGGCGGTTGCGGCTCCAGCTGCAGCACCGGCTCTTGCGGCAGCCACTAGTTCGGACCGCCTCGCTTTCCTCACCCCTGATTGTCAAGACCCCACACCCGCTTCAGGTTCGGCCTGAAGCGGGTGTGGTCGTTTGGGCCTCCCTCCCGCAAACCTCGGGTTCCATACACAAGGCGACTCCCCCCACGCCCCAACGAAAGGCTCCATTTTTCGGCAGACCCCCGGTTGACAGTCCGCCCTGGGGGTCATATTTGTCTGATCAATCGAAAAAATTGGAGGATACTATGCTTGAATTGACGGCCAATGCCAAACAGGAACTCGATGCCTATTTTGCGGACAAGGACAAGGCCACCATCCGGATCTACCTCGCCCCTGGCGGGTGCGCAGGACCGCGGCTGGCCCTGGCTCTGGACGAGGCGGTCACCCTTCTATTCCGATCCTTATGCCATTCTTTCAAAAGGATGGAGACGGAGG
>CAZNSV010000320.1:0-4672 GCA_964575775.1 uncultured Desulfovibrionaceae bacterium | reverse complement strand
ATGCCCCTGTACTGGGCAGCGTGGTTCTGGAGAAGGGGCAGCGGCTGGCCAAGGTCATTGCCCAGGTCTACGGCGTGTACCGCAACGACTATTTGCACCAGGTGCTGCGGGCCAATCCGCAGATCAAGGATCCGGACAAGGTGGCGGCAGGGGCGGTCATCGCCTTTCCGCGCCCCGCGCCCCTGAGTCCGCAGGACCTCGGCGAGCGCTATTGGCTGAGCCTGGGGAGCTACGGCACCCTGGAGCAGGCCCTGCAGGCCCTGGCCAAGCCCCCCTTAGCCCGCGAAGAACTGCGGCTGCTCCCTGTGTCGGACAAGCGGGGCCTCCAGTTCCTGGTGGTGGCAGCCGAGCGCTACAAGGACGAACGCACGGCCCTGGATGCCCTGGCCAGTTTGCCACCAGCCTTGCAGGGGCGCGGCGTCATTGTCCGCCACTTCGAGCAGGGCACCCAACTGCTCACCGACAAGGGGCACTGGGCCGGCACGTTGGCGGAGCGCTGAGCCGGTACGCGAGGCTTCTTTCCTGAATTACAGGCAGGGGCGGTGGTGTCCCGGCCTTGCCTCGCCCCTGGTGGGGCATGGAGATCAGGCATGTCCAAAAGCCGCTGGCAGAGTGCCCATGAGCGCTTTTGCGAGGCCCTGGTTTCCGGAGGCTATCTCTCGCGTTTGCAGCTGGAAACCACCCTCAAGGAGCAGCGTACCAGCGGCCTGAAGCTGGCCGAGTACCTGGTGCGCAAGGGGCTGCTGCGGGAAAACCAGCTGGTGGAGCTCATGAGCTCCCAGCTGCGCATCGAGCGCTTCGCGGCAGAGAACTACACCACCGCCGCTGAGGAGCAGCGCCTCAAGACCCTGATTCCCCCTGCCTTTGCCAAGAAGCACCACCTCGTGCCCCTGCAGGGCTCAGAACGGGTGCTCAAGGTGGCCATGACCGACCCCCTGGACGTCACGGCCCTGGATGCCGTGGAGCAGCTCACCGGGCGCGAGGTCCTGCCCGTGATCAGCACCGAGCAGGAGCTCTGCGACTTGATGTTCACCATCTACGGCATTTCCGCCGAGTTGGACGAGGGGCTGGGCAAGGCGGAGTTGACCATCGAGCTGGAGGCCGCTGAGCAGCCGGACCAGGACATCACGGTGTTTTCCTTGCAGGGGCTGGCCGAGGAGGCGCCGGTGGTGCGGTTGGTGAACTCCATCCTCACCCGGGCCGTGCGCGAGGGCGCCAGCGACGTGCACATCAGCCCCGAGAAGAAGTACGTGCAGATGCGCTACCGGGTGGACGGCAAGTTGCTGCACGTGCCCGCCCCTCCAAAGTCGTATTTCCTTCCGGTGGTCTCGCGCATCAAGATCCTGGCGGGCATGGACATCGCCATCAACCGCATTCCCCAGGACGGCCGTTTTACGTTTCGCATCGACGAGCGGGAGATCCACGTGCGGGTCTCCTGCCTGCCCACCATCCATGGGGAAAACGTGGTGTTGCGGCTGTTGGAGATCAACAGCCGGACCCAAACCCTGGACGACCTGGGCCTGAGCCCCTCGGACCACGCCAAGCTCATGCGGGCCGCAAGCAAGCCCTGGGGCATGCTCCTCTCCACCGGCCCCACGGGGAGCGGCAAGAGCACCACGCTCTACGCCCTGCTGCGGATCCTGAACCAGCCGGACATCAACATCGTGACCCTGGAGGACCCGGTGGAGTACCGGGTGGAGAAGGTGCGCCAGGTGCAGCTGAACCGCAAGGCGGGCATGACCTTTGCCAGCGGGTTGCGCTCCATCCTGCGTCAGGACCCGGACGTGGTCATGGTGGGGGAAATCCGGGACAGCGAGACGGCCAACATCGCGGTGCAGGCGGCCCTCACCGGGCACAAGCTCCTGTCCACGCTGCACACCAACGACGCGGCCGGGGCGGTGACCCGGCTCATGGAGATGGGGGTGGAGCCGTTCCTCATCTCCTCCACGCTGCTGGTGGCCATGGCCCAGCGGCTGGTGCGCAAGGTCTGCCTGCACTGTCGCGAGCCCTATCAGCCCCCCCGGGAGGCCCTGGTGGCCATGGGGCTGGAGTTGGTGAAGAACGCGACGTATTTTCGGGGGCAGGGCTGCCCCCGCTGCCATGAGACGGGGTTCTCCGGCCGCATCGGGGTGTTCGAGATCTTGGAGATCGACCCGGACGTGCAGAATCTGATCCTGCGGCGCGAATCCGCACAGCGCATCACGGAGTTCGCCTTGCGGGCCGGGCGGTTGAAGACGCTGAAGCAGGACGCGGCGTCCAAGGCGGCGCGGGGCATCACCACCCTGGAAGAAGCGGGCTCGGCGGTCTTCACCTGATTACCGCGCAAGCGGTGTAGGGCTGAGGCGGGTCACTCGACAGCAAGCCGCTGAAACTGCTATAGAGCCAAGCAGGATAACGGGAGCGGGGGGCCTGTCGGCGTATCCGGTGCAGGCACCGCGACCGCACTTCGCACGTTCCGCTGCAAGCACGACGAGGAAAGCCATGCCGAAATTCAAGTTCCAGGCCATCACCGAGGGCGGCACCACCACGGAAGGGGTCATCGAGGCCGAATCCCTGAAAGCCGCGCGGGACATGATCGGCGCGCGGGGGCTCATCCCCTCCAAGGTCACCCAGCAGGGCAGCGAATCCTCGCTCACCAAGAGCATCGAGGACCGCATGTCCAAGGTCAAGGTGCCCGAGGTCATCCTCTTCACCAAGCAGTTCCGCACCCTCTTCGACGCCGGTATCTCCATCGTCAACCTGCTGGAGGTGCTGGAGCAGCAGAGCGAGAACCCCAAGCTCAAACGTGCCGTGGTGATGATCGGCGAGGACATCCGCCAGGGCTCCACGCTCTATGCAGCCTTCAGCAAGCACACCACCATCTTCAGCCCCCTCTATTGCAGCATGCTCAAGGCGGGCGAGGTGGCGGGCACCCTGCCCGAGGTGCTGGAACGGCTCATCTACCTCATCGAACACGAATACAAGGTCAAGAAGCAGATCCAGTCCGCCATGGTCTACCCCATCATCGTGGTGGTGCTGCTCATCGGCGCTTTCCTGTTCCTGCTCAACTTCGTGATCCCCAAGTTCGTGGAAATCTTCGCCAGGGCCAAGATCGAACTGCCCCTGCCCACCAAGGTCTGCATGTACATGTACCAGGGCCTGCAGCAGTACTGGCATGTGGGGCTGGCCACGGTGGTCATTTCCGTCACGGCCCTGGTGCTCTACGTGCGCACCGAGAAGGGGCGCTACGTCATGGATTCCATGCTGCTCAAGATGCCGCTCATCGGGCCCGTGCTGCGCAAGGGCGCCATGGCCCGCTTCGCCAGCATCTTCGCCCTGCTGCAAGCCAGCGGCGTGGGCATCCTGGACACCGTGAGCATCCTGTCCTCCACCATCGGCAACGAGGCCATTGCCCGGGAGTTCGAGCATCTGCGCGACAAACTCCAGGAGGGGCGCGGTATCGCCGGCCCCTTGCGCAATTCGCGCAACTTCACGCCCATGGTCATCAACATGATCGCCATCGGCGAGGAATCGGGCAACCTGGACAACATGCTGCAGCAGGTCTCCAAGCACTACGACTACGAGGTGGAGTATTCAGTGAACCGCATGGCCGAGCTCATCGGCCCCATCCTCATGGGCTGCCTGGCCGTGGTGGTGGGCTTTTTCGCCATGGCCATCCTCTTCCCCATGTTCGACCTGACCAAGCAGGTCAAGTAAGGAGCAGCGTCGGTAGCGGGCCGAAGCATGGCGGGGCGGGCGGCGTCAGCCCGGATGCGCTATCCGGCCAGCGTAAGCAATCCGCCACCAGGGAGCGGGCATGAAGATCAGGAAGTTCCATCTCAGTCTTTACATCATCATTCCCCTGATCTTTTCCTGTATCGCGCTGCTGTCCCTGGTGGTCACCTACCGGCTGGTGCTCCACGCCATGGGCACGGGGCAGGATCCCTTGCTGCCCCTGACCTTCTGGGGCGTGATCATCACCGGCATCGCCTATGTGGCCGCCCTCATCGTGGCCTGGATCATCCTGCGCCCCATCGAGATGTTCGTGCAGAACGCCGAACGCATCCCGGCGGTGAAACAGGGCATCCCCAGGAAGCAGCAGTTGGGGGGCGACCAGCTCACCCACTTCACCTCGGTCTTCCATCAGATCACGGACATTCTGAGCAAGGTGGACGCCCAGGAGCTGTTTCCCGGCATCATCGGGCAGAGCAGGGAGTTGCGCGGCGCGCTGAGCCAGATCGTCAAGGTTGCGCCCAGCGACGCCACGGTGCTCGTCACGGGCGAATCCGGCACGGGCAAGGACCTCATCGCCCAGGCCGTGCACCACCACAGCCGCCGCAAGCACAAGCCCTTCGTGGCGGTGAACTGCGCGGCCATACCCGAGGGGCTCCTGGAGAGCGAGCTCTTCGGCCACGAGAAAGGGGCCTTTACCGGCGCCGTGAGCCAGAAGAAGGGGAAGTTCGAGCTGGCGGACGGCGGCACGCTCTTCCTGGACGAGATCGGGGACATGCCCCTGGAAACCCAGGCCAAGATTCTGCGCGCCCTGGAGAGCGGGGAGTGCGAGCGGGTGGGGGGCACCACGCCCGTGAAGTTCAACGTGCGGCTCATTGCCGCCACCAACAAGAATTTCGCCAAGATGATCGTGGAGGGGAGCTTCCGCGAGGACCTCTTCCACCGCCTCAACGTCTTCCCC
>CAZNSV010000319.1:0-4686 GCA_964575775.1 uncultured Desulfovibrionaceae bacterium | reverse complement strand
CCTCCAGGCCGTTCAGGCCGGGCATCTGCACGTCCATGAACACCAGGTCGAAGACTTCCCGGCGCAGCAGTTCCAGGGCCTGCGGGCCGTCTTCCGCGGTGCGCACCTCGTGGCCGGATTTGCCCAGCATGCGCGAGGCCACTACCCGGTTGATCTCGTTGTCGTCCACCACCAGGATCCGCAGTTTACGGCCCAGGGCGCCCCCGGCCCGGGGGCTACGGGAGCCTTCCGGCAGACTCAGGGTGGGATCGACCTGGAACACGGCGTTGAAACTGAAGGTGCTGCCCTGCCCCGGGGTGCTGGTGACCTGCAGCTCGCCGCCCATGAGCTGCACCAGACGCCGGGCGATGGACAGGCCGAGCCCCGTGCCACCGTAGCGCCTCGAGGTTGAGCCGTCGGCCTGGGCAAAGCTCTCGAAAATGTGCCCCAGGTGTTCGGCCGGGATGCCGATGCCCGTATCCTCCACCGTGAAGACCAGCTCCTGTTGCAGGGGCTCGTCCGCTCCCGGTTCGGGCAACACGCAGGACCCATGGCAGCCCACGCTCACGCTCACCCGCCCCTGCTCCGTGAACTTGATGGCGTTGCCCACCAGGTTCAGGCAGACCTGCCGCAGGCGTCGCGCGTCGCCCACCAGGATGTCCGGCACCTGCCCCCGCATTTCCCAGGTCAGGGAGATGCCCTTGTCCGCTGCCAGGGAGCCCAGGGTGTTGATGACATCCTGAATCAGGCCGTTGAGGCCGAAGGGCTCGGGCTGCAATTCCAGCTTGTCGGCCTCGATCTTGGAAAGGTCGAGGATGTCGTTGATGAGGGTCAAGAGGGCCCGGGCCGAGGTCTCGATCACAGCCAGGTATTCGCGCTGCTCGGGCTGCAAGGGGGTTTCGGCCAGGAGCTGCGCCATGCCCAGCACCCCGTTCATGGGTGTGCGGATCTCGTGGCTCATGTTGGCCAGGAATTCGCTCTTGGCGCGGCTGGCGGCCAGGGCCTGCTCCTTGGCCCGGCGCTGCTCTTCCTCGGCGTTCTTGAGCCCGGTGATGTCTCGGGAGACCACCAGAAACCTCGGGGGGCGGTCGCCCTCGCTGGCCAACGGCGTGACCGAGACGCTCCACCAGCGCGGCGTCCCGCGCATGTCCGGCAAATAGGCCTGGAACGAAGTGGTCCGGCCGCCCCGGGCCTGCTCCAGGGCCTCTCGCACCAGGGGGCGGTCCTCTGGCAGCCAGAACTCCGGATAGTCCTGCCCCAGCACCTGGGACAGGTCCTCGATGCCCATGAGCTGCTGCCCCCCGCTGCTCATGTAGGTCAGGCGGCCGTCCGGGTCCAGGACCTTGATGCAGTCCGGGCTGCTCTCGATGATGCGCTTGTTGAACTCCTCACTCGCGCGCAGGCTCTGTTCGGCCCGCTTCCAGTCCGTCAGGTCCGTGACGATGCCCTCCAGAGCCTGGGGCGCGCCTGCCGGGTCGCGGATCAGCACATTGCGCTGGTGCAGCCAGCGCTCCTCGCCTGCCGGGGTGAGAATGCGGTATTCGATGACCGGCGCACAACGCCCCGCCAGGATTGCATCCCACTCCCGGTCCAGAGGCTCGCGGTAATCCGGGTGCAGCAATGCAGTTACTGCCTCGGGCTGCTCGTAGAAGGTCTGCGGGGGCAGGCCGAAGAGGTTCAGGGCGGCGGGGCTGACGTACTCGTACCGCCCCTCGGGCAAGGCGATGCGAAACAGCATGTCCCGGGCGTTTTCGGCAATGCGGCGGAAGCGCTCCTCGCTTTCGCGCAGGGCTTGGGCCACCTCCTCGCGGTGGCGGATTTCCCGCTCCAGCTCCCGCTGCTTGTCCAGCACCACCCGGGCGGATTCCTGGAGCTGGGCGTCCAACTCGCTGAATTCCCGCACCGGAAAGTCCTTTGCCATGACCGAAGGTTGCAGCCCCCGGCGCACCAGCCCGGCCCTCCGCTGCAGAGCCGACAAGGGCGCGAGGAAGAAACGGCGCCCCACCAGAAAGGTGACGCTGCCGAACAGGGCCATGAGGACCAGCACGGCCAGGGCCAGCCGGAACAGCATGGTGTTCTGCTCTTCCTTGGCACCGCTCAGGTCCATGACGTAGCGCACCTCGACACCCAGCTCCGGGAGGCTCCGCTCCTTGGCCAGACCCTCCACCGTGCGCTCAGGGAAGAAGAGCACGCTCCCGTCCTTGAGCAGGGTCAAGGTTTCCAGGGAGGAACTCCGGTTGATTTCGTAGAGCAGATCGATGTCGGACACCGGCAGCTCGGCCACCAGCACCCCTGCCGGGCTGCCCTGCCAGGTCACGGGCACGGCCAGGCGCAGGCGCGGCACCTCCAACTCCCCCTTGCCGTTTGCACAGCCCTGGCGGAAGCTGATGCCGCGTTGCACCTCGCCCCCCAGCAGGGGGCGCAACTCCCGCTCCTCGGGCAGGCACTGCGCGTGCCCGCTCGTGTCGTGGAGCAGGGATCCGGCCTGGTCGAAGAGCAGCAACCTGGGCGTCTGCCCGGCGACCTTCACCCCGGACAGGAACTCCACGGCTGGGGGCAAGCCTGGCTCCTTACCAGTCACCGCCCGCACCAGCTGCGGGCTCTGGGCCAGGTCCTCCAGAATCCTGACCCGGACCTCCACGTAACGGTTCAGCAACTTCTCCACAGCCTCCAGCCGCGCAGCCAACTGGCGCTGCAACTGGCGCTCGAAAGCCCTGTCCAGGCCCCAGGCCACCAACAGCCCCAGGCACAGCCCCAGCGTCGCCAGGTTCAGGGCCACGTAGCCGCCGAAGAGCCGGGCCAGAGGCATGCTGCGTTGCGGCTCACTCATGGCAACACCATAACGTTATGGCCTTGAAGGGAAAGCTCGACCAGTAAGGGGCGGTGGGCTGGCGGCAGGGTGCGCGGGCCCGGCAACCAGAACTGGCTGGCGGCCCAGGCTGGCGGACCGGGTTTTGCCGCAACCGGGGCCGGAACCATGGGGGAGAGACCAGGGCCAGGGGCGCTCGGGAGCAGGAAAACGGGAACTCTCCCGCAATGGCGACAGCGGTGTTTGATCAAGGACCCCCCCAGGTGCGCTCCGGACAACCGGAACACACAGCCCATCAACACGGTTCCATACTACCCCCAGCGGGAGAACGCGTCAAACAACCCCGGAGAAATAGCTGGGCCCCGCGCCTCAAAGCACGGCACTGCGGATGGCGTTACGCCCCTGGGCCTTGGCCGCGTAGAGCTGGTCGTCCGCCGCCTTGAGCAGGGACTCGGGTGCACGGTCCTCGGTGCTCTGCACACAGGCCACGCCGAAGCTGCAAGTCACCAGGGGCGCCACGTCCGAGAACGCGTGGGGCAGGGCCAGCTCGGCCACGGCTTGGCGCATGCGCCGGGCCACCACCTCGGCCCCTTCGAGCCCGGTGTTGGGCAGGATACAGGCGAATTCCTCGCCCCCGTAGCGCGCGAAGAAGTCGCTGGAACGCTTGGCCACTTCGTTGAGCGCCGCCGCGATGCGCTTGAGGCACTCGTCCCCTGCGGCGTGGCCGTAATTGTCGTTGTAGAGCTTGAAGCGGTCGATATCGAGCATGATCATGGACAAGGGCTCCCTGCCACGCCTGGCACGCTGCCATTGCGCCTGGAGAAACTCGTCGAAATGGCGGCGGTTGGCCACCCCGGTGAGCCCGTCGGTGCGGGACAGGGCCTCCAGACGCCGGAGATAGTCCTCGTTCTCGGCGTTGAGGCGGCGCAGGTCCTCCTGCTGCTTGTCGGAAAAGGTCACCAGGCGCTGGCTCTGGCGGTAGAGCTTCCTGTAGTCCGCCAGCAACGCCTCCAGGGCCTCGCGCAGGGTCGTCGGGCCCGGGTCCGAGCTACGCAACAGAGCCTCCACCCGGGCCATGGCCTCCTCCTCACGGGAGAACAAGGATTCGTTCCGCTGCTCCTCGCTCATAGGGCAGGGTCCGAGAGCAAGCGAAAGGTGAGGTGTTGCAGGTCCTCCTCGAAATCGGCCCCGTACTCCCGGGCCATGTCGTTGTCCGGGTGGTGGCGCCAGTTGAGCAACACGGGCACCCCCCTGGCCGCGGCGGCGTCGCAGAGGTCGAAGATGTCCATGAGGGCCTTGGAGCTGGAACTGTTGAAGTAGTTGATGGCCAGGTCCAGGATCACCTCCGGGTCGCTGGCACCCTGGCCGGCCAGGAACTCCTCGATCCAAAGCTTGAGAGGACCGTAGAACGCCCCCGCATTGTCCGGGTAGGACTCCCCCACCAGAGACAAGAGCCTGCTTCCCGGGTCGAAGTGGACCTCCGGCGTGTTGGCGGTCCTGGCTCTGTGCAGGGTTTCCATGCCTGGCTACTCCCCAGGGGGCTAGATGGTCACGAACACTGAGAAGAACGAGACACCGTCGTCCTGGGCCGCAAAGCTGTGTCGCATGCTCTTGGCGTTGCGCGCCAGTTCGATGAAACCCAGGCCAGCCCCCAGACTCTCTTCGGGGGCGTCCTTGCGCCGCTGCTCCTTGTAGAGCGCCTTGAGCTCCTGCGGATTCATGCCCTCCAGCCGGGTGAGAAAGGCATGGAGCTCGCTCTGCCGACGGCTGTCGATGCAGTTGCCGCAGTGGATGTAGTAGTGCTCCCCCTTGCAGCCGATGACGATGATGCCGAAGCTCACCACCCGCTCCGGGGGCAGGATCTGGCGCTCCAGGGAATAGCGGTCGATGTTCTGCAC
>CAZNSV010000318.1:0-4708 GCA_964575775.1 uncultured Desulfovibrionaceae bacterium | reverse complement strand
CGGGCAAAGACACCCCGAAGTCTTCGGGATTAACGACAACTCAGTGCCCCGCGCCGGCACGGAACAGGATACCACGCGTGGCGTTATTCGGCTGCAGAAACAAGGGGCCGCTGATCCGCAGCAAGAGCTCGGGGGAGGCTTTCCTGCGCTTCATGGGGTTGCTGGCGGTCTTCGGGGCCACGGCCTGGCTGTTCTGGCAGAACTCCCGCAGTTCCATGGAGCAGATCGAGGCCCGGGGGACCCTGGTGGATCCGGGCGAGGCCTTCAGCTCCGAGCAACGCCAGACCCTGCGCGACCTGGCCAAGATCTTCAAGAGCGAGTACGGCATCGAGCTCAAGGTCCATGTGGACCCCCGCCGGGCCGAGCCGCCCGAACCGGACGGCAAGACCCTCTTCATCAGCGTGAATTCCCAGAGCGGGCAGGTGGACATCGCCCTGCCGCCGCTGGTCGCCGCGGCCTTTGGCGCCGACCTGGTGCAGGGGCTGCGGGACAAGCACCTGGTGCCCGGCTTCGCGGACGGCAGCTGGCCCCAGGGGCTGCTCAACGCCCTGCAGGACATGCTGCGCGCGCTCTATGCCCTGCAATCGGCCAGGGCCGAGGAGCATCGCTTTCCCGTGGCGCCGGAGCCCCCGGCCTCCCAGGCCGCAAGTCCGCCCCCCACTTCCTCCGCGAGCCCACAATGAAAGACATCCAGATTTACACGGACGGCGCCTGCCTGGGCAATCCCGGGCCAGGCGGCTGGGCCGCCGTCATGCGCTACAACGCACACCTGCGCGAGCTCTCCGGCGGCATGAGCCCCACCACCAACAACCGCATGGAGGTGCTGGCCGCGGTCCGCGCCCTGGAGGCCCTGACGGAGCCCTGCCGGGTGCAGCTCTTCACGGACTCGCGCTACCTCTGCGACGCGGTGGAAAAGCGCTGGCTCAAGGGCTGGCTGAAGAACGGCTGGCTCACCGCGGCCAAGAAACCCGTGAAGAACAAGGACCTCTGGCAGCGTCTGCTGCCGCTGCTGGAGAAGCACACCGTCACCCTGCGTTGGGTGCAGGGGCACGCCGGGGATCCGGACAACGAACGCTGCGACCTGCTGGCCAAGGCCGCGGCCCAGGCCCCCAAACTGCCCCGCGACCCCGGCTATCCCGAGAACGCCTGAGCCGCCCGCCGCTCCTGCGCCTTTCAGCCCAGAGCCCAAGGACACCTGACCACCAACCTGCCGGTCCCCACCGGCACAGGCCCCCTGCCCCGGAACCACCCATGACCATGCTGTCCCTGCTGCCCCTGGCCAAAGTTCTGCTGGCCTTCTGCGCCATGCTCCTCGGCATTCGTTTCCGCGTCGGGTTGTTCCTCTCCATTCTCGGGGGGAGTCTGCTCATGGGGCTGGCCTTCGGCCTGGGCCCCATCACGTGGGTCAAGACCGGGCTCAAGGGCGTGTTCCAGGAGCAGTCCCTGTTCCTGGCCGCCATCGTGGCCCTGATTCTGGTGCTCTCCGACCTGCTGGACCGCTGCGGCCAGGCCGGGCGGCTGCTGCAGGCCCTGGGGGCACGGATTCGCAACCCCAGACTCTCCTTGGCCTTTTTCCCGGCCCTCATCGGCCTCTTGCCCATGCCCGGAGGCGCCGTGTTCTCCGCGCCCATGGTGCGGACCATGGCCGAGCGGGTGCCCGGCAAGGACGGTAACGCCTGCGTGGGCCCGGCGGACCAGAGCCTCATCAACTACTGGTACCGCCACGTCTGGGAGCTGGCCTGGCCGCTCTACCCGGGCGTGATCCTGGCGGCCTCGCTCTCGGGCATCCCCCTGGTGCAGCTGGCGCTGATCCTTTCCCCGGCGCCGGTGGTCGCCCTGCTGGCGGGCTGGTGGTTCATCCTGCGCCCGGCCACGGCCGACATCGACGTCCAGGCCCATGCCTGCGCCCAGGCCGCCCAGGACGTGGACAGCTCCTGGGGCACCATCCTGCGCGAGGGGCTGCCCCTCACCGTGGCCATTGGCGGCGCCATCCTGCTGGAAGTAGGCATCGCGCTGCTGACTCCGGACCTGGCCTTCGAGTGGGGGGTGCTGGCGGCCCTGGCCTTGGCCATTGTCTGCACAACGGTGCAGAACCGCACGCCCCTCAAGGAGGTGCTGGCCCTGTTCGGCCGCAAGCACCTGCTGAGCATGCTCTCCGTGGTGGCGGCCATCTACGTGTTCAAGGAGGTGCTGCAGGACAGCGGCGCCATCCATCAGATCGCCGAGAGCATGGGTGGGGGCGCTGCGCTCTTTGCCGCCGGGGTCTTTCTGCCTTTCTTCGTGGGCGCGGTGTCCGGCCTGAACATCGCCTTCGTGGGCGCGTCCTTTCCGCTGATCCTCGGCCTGTTGCAGCAGACGGGACATTGGGGGCAGCTCTGGGCCTACGTTGTCCTGGGCATGTTCGCGGGCTACGCCGGGGTCATGGCCTCGCCCCTGCACTTGTGCTTCATCCTCACCTGCCAGTTCTTCCAGGTGGAGCTGAGCCAGGCCTGGCGGCGCATCCTGCCCCCTTGCGCCTGCATCGTGGCCACGGGCATCCTCTACTTCCTGGTGCTCAGGGTCTGGAGCTGAGCCCAGGGCTCAGCCCAGGGCGCCCTTCACGGAGTCGAGGACCAGACCGGCCTTGACCAGCTGCCCCATGACGCGACGCACCCGGGAGATGTAGTCGAGGCGCAGCACCATCTCCTCCACCGGCAGGCGGCCCAGGGTGGCGGCCTGCAGCAGCCCCTGCTTGAGGGCCTGATAGCTCCGCTCGAAGCCGTCCAGCCGCTCCTGCAGCATCAGGGGGGCGAAATCCGGGCGTGTGGAGTCGGCATGCTCGATCAAGGCCTCGGCATCCTGCACCATCTGCTCCATCGCCTGCAGCAGGTCCCGGTCCAGCAGCGGCGACAGCTGGTTGCGCAGGGTGTCGGCCTCCAGGGCCGCCTCGGCCGCGGCATTGTAGTACTGCCCCACCCGGACCAGGCGCGGCAAGGCCTCGGCGGTGTCCGGTCCCAGGCCTTCCTGTCCCGCTCGAGCTGCAAACTGCCCTGCCGCACGCTGCAGGGCATCCAGCACGGCCTTTTCCCTGTGCAGATCCCGACAGGGGCGCTCCCGACAGCGCAAGGCGCTCTGCGCCATGACGCAGGCACTCTCACCGATGCGCCCCGTCTCCTGGACCAGGGCCCCCACGGCCAGGCCGGGGGTGCGCACCAGGGTGGTGTCCAGATATTTGGGGCGGCTGCGCTGCTCCTCCCGGGAGCGGAAACGCCCCTCCAGAAAAGTCACCATGCGCCCCGTGAGGGGCCAGAGCAGCAGGATGCCCAGAATGTTGAACGCCGAGTGATAGAGCGCCAGGACCGAAGCCGGGTCTTGGTCCAGTTCCAACAGCTCCCGCAGCTCGAGAATGCCCCGCAGCATGGGACCCAGCAGGAGCAGGGCCACCACCCCGGTGAGGGCGTTGAAGGCGATGTGCGCCGCTGCCAGTCGGCGAGCATTGGGCGTGGCACCCACGGCGGCGATGGCCGCGGTGGAGGTGGTGCCCAGATTGGCGCCGATCACCGCCGCGGCGGCAGCCTCCAGGGGCAGCACCCCTCCGGCCGAGGCCGTGAGCACCAGGGCCATGGCCGCGCTGGAACTCTGCATGGCAAAGGTCAGCAGGAAGCCCACCCCCACCCAGACCAGCACCCCCAGGGCTCCGTCCGCCGGAAGCGCGGTGTAGGCCATGCTCCCCCCCAGCCCCTGCAGGGTTTCCTGCAGCAGCTGGATGCCCAGGAAGAAGAGCCCGAACCCGGCCAGGGCCTCGCCCAGGGCCGTGCGCCGGGTGACGCCCCCGGCCAGCCAGAGGGCCGTGCCCAGGGCCACGCAGGGCAGGGCCAGGGCCTTGATGTTCACCTTGAGCCCCAGCAAAGCCACGATCCAGGCCGTGGAGGTGGTGCCCACATTGGAGCCGAACACCACCCACACCGCCTGCCCCAGGGTCATGACCCCGGCATTGACGAAGCCGATGGCCGCGATGGTCACGGCGGCGGAACTCTGCACCAGAGCCGTGATGGCGAACCCCGAAAAGAGCCCCCTGAGCCGGGTCCTGGTCCAGATGCCCAGCACCCGGCGCAGCACGCCCCCTCCGGCGAGCTTGAGCCCGTCGGTCATGAGCTTCATGCCCAACAGCAAGAGGCCCAGCCCGCCCAGGACATCGATGACGTTGAGGGTGGTCACGGCCGCTCCTCCCCGATCAAGTGCAGCAGGGGCGGGAAGAGCAGCGCCTTGAAGGCCGCGTAGCCCTCGGGCGTGAGGTGGCAGGGGTCGTCGAAATAACGCCCCCCTTTGGGTAGCAGCCCGTCCACATCCACCAGGGGCAGACCCCGCGCCTCGGCCAGACGCCGGAGCTCGGCATTGTGGGCGGCCACGCCTTGCCGCACCACCTCTGGCAGGCCCCAGATCTCCGCGGGCAGGTCGTGCTTGGCGTAGTCCAGACCCTTGGCCTCAAAAGCCTCGCGGCTGTAGTCAGGGGGCAGGTAGAGGGCGAAGGTGCCCAGGAGCACACCGTCGCCCCGCTCTTGCGCCAGGTCCAGAATGGCCGCCAGGTTGGCGGCGAAGTCGGGCGGGGTCTTGAGCTCCCGACCGTGCTCCAGCCAGCGGTCCTTGGGCACGTGGGTGGGTACGTAGTTCTTGCGGTTCAGCCGGCTCAGGAGCCCGTGCCAGCCGGTCTGCAACAGGGTGGGCGCCC
>CAZNSV010000317.1:0-4726 GCA_964575775.1 uncultured Desulfovibrionaceae bacterium | reverse complement strand
TGCGCGAGGCAGGGGGCGCGCCGGTCCAGCCCCCCGCGGGCCCCTATCTGCTGTTTAGTGCCGTGGCGGACAACGTCCGGGTGGCGGCCACGGCAACAGAGCTTATGGGGCAGCCTCCGGCGGCGCAACTGCCCCTGGGGGACCACCGCGCCCTCAGGCCGGTGGACCACAGGCGCCTGGACGCCCTGGCTCGGGAGCACGGCGCGACCTGCATCCTCTGCACGGCCAAGGACGCCGTGAAACTGCCTCCAACACTGGCTTGGCCGCTGCCCATTTTTATCCTGGAGGTCTCCCTGCACTGGGAGGAGCATCTGTTCACCTCGCAACCCTTTCCCCAGTGGTGGCACGAACGTTTCGCGGCCGTCCAGTCCGACCCGTCTTTTTCAACCACAAGGAGTACCCATGGTCCGCAAACGTAAATCCGGCGGCAACGCCCAAGCCACGGCGGACGACCTCGTCCGCCTGTTCAAGGAAAGCAAGAAACCCCTCACGGCCTTTGACCTGCTCAGAGCGCTGAAACTGCACAAGCGCGAGTTGGAAGCCCTGGAGCGGCAGCTGCTCGATCTCCAAGCCCAGGGGCAGATCGTCCCCCTGCGGCGCGGCGCCTACGGCCTGGTGGAGAACCTGCGCCTGGTCACCGGCACCCTGGAAGTCACCCGCTCCGGCGTGGGGTTCGTGATCCCCGACGATCCCGACATCCGCGACATCTTCATCAGCCCGGATAATTTCGGCCAGGCCTGGAACGGTGACCGCGTGGCCGTGGCCGTGTTCCCTGGCCAGGTGGGGCGCCGCAAAGAAGGCCGCATCGCCCGCATCATCGAGCGCAAGACCACCCGCTTCACCGCCCGCGTGAGCAAGCGCCTGGGCGAGCACCTGCTCTGTGTCGGCACCGACGGCCGCCAGAAGCGCAGCTTCCTCGTGCAGACCGCCGAGGCAATCCAGGAGGGGCAGGTCCTGCTGGTGGAGCCCACCGAACACATGGACCGCGACCTCTGGGCCGCCACGCTGCTCAAGGTCCTGGGCGAAGAGGCGGACATCGCTGTGCAGGAGGCCATGGTCAAGATCAACCACGGCGTGCCCACCACGTTTCCGGCCAAGACCCTGCAGGAGGCCGCGGCCCTGCCACCGGAGCCGCAAGAGGCGGACTTCGCCGGACGCAAGGATCTGCGGGAGCTGGACCTGGTGACCATCGACGGCGCCAAGGCCAAGGACTTCGACGATGCCGTCTGCGTGCTGGAGGAGCCCGGGGGCTTCCGGCTCATCGTGGCCATTGCCGACGTGGCCCACTACGTGCCCGAGGGCTCGGCCCTGGACCGCGAGGCCGTGGAGCGCGGCAATTCCTACTATTTTCCCCTGTCCGTGGAGCCCATGTTTCCGGAGGCCCTGTCCAACGGGCTCTGCAGCCTCAAGCCCGACGTGCCCCGCTTGGCCATGGTGGCGGAGATGGGCTTCACCCCCGGCGGCGTGCTGCGCCCCGACACGGAGCGCTATTACCCCGCCGTGATCCGCAGCAAGGCCCGCATCACCTACGGCCAGGTCAAGCTGGCCCTGTTCGACGCGGACCCCGAGGCCCAGAGCGTCCTGGCCCACGTGCTGCCCATGCTGCGTCGGGCCGAGACCCTGGCCCGGGCCCTGCGCGCCCGCCGCATGGAGCGCGGTTCTCTCGACTTCGACCTGCCCGAGCCGGAAATCCTCTTCAATCTGCTGGGCGAAACCACGGACATCCGCCCCAAAGTCCGGCACTTCGGGCATCAGATCATCGAGGAGTTCATGATCGCGGCCAACGAGTCCGTGGCCCGGCTGCTGCGCGACCGGAGCTTTCCCTGCCTCTACCGCATCCACGACGAACCCGACCCGGACAAGCTCCAGGCCCTGTTCGAACTGGTTCTGCGCAGTGAACTGGCGGAAAAGGTCCAGCGCCCCACCCGCGCACCCAACCCCCGCGACCTGCAGGAACTCCTGGCCGCGGCCGTGGGGACCGAGATGGAATACGTGGTGGGGCGGTTGACCCTGCGCTCCATGATGCAGGCCAAGTACGCACCCGTGAACACCGGGCACTACGGCCTGGCCTCGGAGTGCTACTGCCACTTCACCTCGCCCATCCGCCGCTATGCGGACCTGGTGGTGCACCGCTCCCTCAAGCGGCTGCTCCAGGAGGAGCAGGGCGGTCGGGAGGGCTCTCGCCCCAAGGGGCTCAAGGGGCTGGGCGCCCAGCTCAGCCTCCTGGAGCGCAAGGCCATGGACGCCGAGCGCGAAATCCTCAAACGCATCACCATCATCTTCCTGGAAAAGCACCTGGGCGAGGAGTTCACCGGCGTCATCAACTCCATCACGGACTTCGGCTTCTGGGTGGAGCTGCAGGAGGTCATGGCCGAGGGGCTGGTCCGGCTCTCCACCCTGCACGACGACTACTACTCCTTCATCCCCGAGCGTCAGGAGCTCCTGGGCGAGCGCACCGGCCGCCGATTCCGCATGGGGCGCCGCATCACCGTGCGCCTGGCCGAGGTGAACCTCTCCCGCCTGGAAGTGACGTTGGAACTGGTCTCCGGTGGAGAAGGGGGCGGCGAGGCACGCGGCCGGGGGCGCAAACCTCCCAGACCCGCCCCCACCGAAGGGGCGGCCAAGCGCAAACCGCAGCGCAACGCCCGGTCGGGTGGCGCCAAAACCGCGAATGGTCCCAGCACGCGGCGCAAGAAGCCCTCGGCCAACGCCAAGAACCTGCGCGCCGGCAAGAAACGCTGAGAGTGTTTCGCTTGCGGAGCGCCGGAGCTTGCGGCATTATTCGGAAGAGCACAGCATGGCCTGCCATGTTGTGCTCTTCGTACTGTTCGGCGCTCCCGCAATCGTGCGGAGCCTTTGTACTTCAGGAGAGAATCATGCGATATTTCGGAATGGGGCGGGATCTGGGCTTGACCCAGCTGCCCTGCGATGCCTGCGGCGCGCGGGTGGCCGTGAAGCGCTCCTGCCACGAGGTCTGGCTGCACTGCAACGCCTGCAACAAGGATTTCCCGCTGGAGCAGTATGCGTCGCGCATGGACGAGACCCTGGAGCGTTGTCTCGAATCCGTCTACTGCGACCGCATGTAGTCCCGACCGTCACTGCCCCTGGAACCTGGGGCGCTCTCAGAAATAGCCCAGACTGCGCAGTGCGTCCAACTGCGCTTCCTTGCGCTGGTCCCGCCCCCCGCGTTCGCCCTGGCCGGATTCGCTGCCCGGCGCGGCCGTGCAGGGGCGGCAGCCCAGGGAGCGGTAGCCCTGGTCGTAGAGTTCGCAGTAGGGCAGCCCCTGGTCCATGATCCAGGCCCAGACGTCCAGCTCGGTCCAGTCCAGGAGCGGGTTGCACTGCCAGTGGTGCGGCTGCTCCCGCTCCTCCAGCCACTTGCGCTCGGCCCGGCCGGGATGCTCGTCCCGCCGCAGCCCACAGAACAAGACCCCGACCTCGTGCTCCGCCAGGGCCCGCGCCAAAGGCGCGATCTTCAACGCGGCGCAGCAGGCGGTCACGTCCACGGCCAGAGGATAGCCCTCCAGGGCGACCTCGGGCCGGACCACAATGCAGCGCAGCCCCCACTCCTCGATCAGCCTGTCACGAAAAGCGATCACTTCCGGGAACTTGCAGCCCGTATCGATGTTCAGGGCCACCAGCTCGGGCCGCCGCTCCTCCGGCAGCTCTGCCAGATAGAGCTTCCAGAGATGCAGCAGCACAGTGGAGTCCTTGCCCCCGGTCCAGGCCACGGCAAAGGGGGTCCGGCGGGAGAGCACGGGAAAGCGCCCGGCGGCGTGCCCCGTGATCAGGGTGGAGAACTGGTCGAAGACCTGGTCCGCAAGGGCTTGGAGCGTGGTGGACATTGGGGGGCGAGGCCTGGGCGGCTCAGGGAATGAGGTTGCGGAAGAGCAGGGTGTAGACCTTGCGGATGTGCAGGGACAGCTTGAGGATCTGGTTGTTCTTGAGCTCCGGGTTCCGTGTGAGGCCGGAGAGCAGCTTCTCGGAGACTTCGCTGAAGTTCTGCTCCTTGGTGGGGTGGAGCAGGGTGTCATAGACGGCGATGCGCCGGCGCAGGAAGTCGGCCGCGTTCTCCTTGCAGTCGAGCAGGGCGGGGATGCGCTCCAGAAAGAGGGCGAAGATCTCTTCGGAGCGTTCGGGCAGGGACTTGTCCAGCGCGATCTTCCAGAGCGCCACGTACAGGGCCCTGAACTCCCTGGCGGCGTTGCGCTTTTTGAACACGTTCAAGGCGCCGAGTTCAAGGATGCGGTACTCTTCCACGAGGTCGAAAGACTGGAGGAGTCCGCAAAAGCGGTTGATAACGTCTTCAGGAGCGATGTCGTTCATGATGGTTCACAGGGGGGGCTGACATTCGGGTGGCTGGGTTTGAGGTTGCAGGCGTGCCGAAAAAGGCAAGAATGGGTAGCCTGTCCATTAATTGAATGAATAGCAGCAATTGGGCACAGCGTCAAATATGTCGTGGAAAACTCATGAGCGTAACGCGGGCGGGGGGGAGATTGCTGCTGTTCTGTCCAAAGAAGGGGGGCGGTGGTGACGTGAGGTAGGAGGGGGAGGGGAGTAGTTGGGGGGGGCGGAAGTAGGCCAAGGGAGGCGGAACGATGGCTAACAATGCGGAAACATGTAGCAAGTTGCGCAGCGGAGTGGGGGGGATGGTGTTGTATTCAAAACATACTGAAATCATGCACTATTTTTGGTCCTCGCATGTCGGGGGTGGTTTGGGGGGGGG
>CAZNSV010000316.1:0-4732 GCA_964575775.1 uncultured Desulfovibrionaceae bacterium | reverse complement strand
TCTTCCCATTGGTCTGCGGATGATATGGGGAGGCCAGGATGTGGCCGATACCCTCGGCCTTGCGCCCCAATCCGCCCATCTCGTCCTTGAGCGCCATGGCCCGGTTGCGCACCTCGTCCACGCTGCGCACCACTTCGGCCACCATGTTGGCCCCTTCCAGGGCCTTGCGCCGGGCGGCCTCGGTGGTCTCGGCGGCCCGCCCCGCGCTGTGGGCCACGGCGGCCACGCTCTCGCCCATGCGGCTGGCGGTGTCCACGGTCTCGCCGGTGCGCCGGGTCTGGACCGTGGCCCCCTTGGCGGAGCGGTCGATCTCCCGGTCCAGGTCCGTGGAGGTCTCGCGGATGACGGCCACGGAGCTCTCCAGCCGGTTGGCCGCGGCGAGCATGCCCTCACGCCGGGCGGACTCGGCCTGCTCCCTGGCCAGCCGGGCCTCCTCGGTGGCGACCTTGGCGCGCTCGGCCTCCTGCTGGGCAGCCAGCACCCGATCTTCCAGACTGTGGTTCAACGCGGTGATCTCGGCGGTGGAGGCCTCGATCTGCTGCCTGAGATAGAGCTTGTCCTGGGCCGCAAAGCGCGCCAGGGCATAGAGCAAGGGGCACAGGAACAGAACGAACGCCAGACTGGACAGGGAGGTACGGAGCAGACTGCGCCGGGCCAGGTCGTCGAGATAGGCGACGGAGACGTCCGCTCCCACCACATAGAAGGTGCCGTCCGTCGACGTGAACGGCAGGAACACGGATTTGAAGGTGCCCCACTGGTCGGTGTAGATTTCCTGATGGGGGCGACGGGTCCGGAACACCTCGCGCAGTCCCTGGCTGGCGTCGTCGTAAGGATCGAGAAACGCCGAGTATGCGTTGTTGCGCAACTCCTCATCCGTGGCGCTGGTACTGGAGAAGCGCACCATCCCATCCTGCTCAACCATGCTGTAGACGTAGGTCACGTCGGCGCCCTTGGCCAGACGGCTCAGCTCTTCCAGCAGTTCCCGGTACTCCGCATCGGAAACTTCCTTGGCGGCGAGGTTGTCGTGGTAGTCGCGCCCCAGCACGGCGGAGGTGGCAATGGCCGCGGCATTGAGCCGTTGGTCCAGGACCTCCACGGCGGCGGTGGTATCGTGGCGGTAGTTGTAGACCGCGGTGCCCACCACACAAACCAGATAAAAGCAGACGCAGGCCAGAAGCCATCTGTTGCGCGCGCTCATGAGCGTATCCTTTCTCGATCAGGGTAAGGCCTTTGGACAAGGCAGGGAGCAGATACTGCCGCTCCCCCGCGCCCATGTCAATCCGGATTCGCACAGAAAACGGCACATTGCGTCGCGTGGGTGCGTCGGCACCTGTACGGAAAAGGTACGCCCTTGGGCTCAGAACACCGGCAACTGGTCGGACTCCAGCAGGGCGAACGGCAGGTGCCGCAGGTCCTCCTTGAACTCCCGCCCGCACTCCAGGGCCGACTCGTTTTCCGGATGGAAACGCCAGTGCACGGCCACGTCGGCGCCTTTGGCCGCGGCGGCGTCCAAGAGGTCGAAGAGCATCATGAAGACCTTGGAGCTGCTGCTGTTGAGGTAGATGACCTCCATGTCCAGGTGCAGCCGCCCCTGGCCGCTTTGGTCCATGTGGCTCAGGTGTTCCTCCACCTTGTCGAAGAGCAGCTGATAGAAGCTGCTGGCGTTTTCCGGATAGGAGCTGCCCTTGATGCGCAACAGGCCGGTGCCGATGTCGAAATGAAGATGAGGTGTGGCCCGGGTTGCTTCCACGGCGTACGGTTGCATGTCAATCCCCCTCAATTTTGACCTGAAAGCCGATGACCGTCACGTCGTCCACCTGCGGTTGCTGGTCCTTATACGCCTCGAAGGCGTCCTGGAGCATGATTTTTTGTTCCGCAAAGGGGCGGGCCGCGTTGTCCTGCAGAAAAAGCCGGAACCGGTTCTTGCCGAAGGAAAAACCGTTGGCACCGCCGATCTGGTCCAGGTAGCCGTCCGTGGTGAGGTAGAACCGCCGCCCCGGCTCCAGGGCGATTTCGTGGTTGGTGAAGGTGAAGTCCGGGTCGGAGCTGCGGTAGCCCACGCTGCTCCGGTCGCCCTTGATCTCCTCCACCGTGCCGTCCTTGACGTGGAACATGGAGATGCGGGCCCCGCTGAAGACCAACCGCCCCGCCTTGGGCTCCACCAGGCACAGCCCCATGTCCAGACCGTCGTCCGCCAGCTGGCAGGTCTGGCGCCGTCCCAGGGCGCTGCGGATCATCTGGTTGAGCTTCTTGAGGATTTCCGCCGGGTCGCTGCACTTGAAGTCGTTGATCACCCGATCCAGGGTGGTACCCGCCAGCATGGTCATGATGGCGCCCGGCACTCCGTGCCCCGTGCAGTCCATGATGGCCCAGTAGAAGGACTCGCCCCCCCCTTCGAACCAGAAGATGTCCCCGCCGATGATGTCCTTGGGGTTCCAGATGACGCAATAGTCGGTCATGTAGCCCGCGATGGCCTCGGGCTCGGGCAGAAAGGCGCGCTGGATGCCCTGGGCGTACTCGATGCTCTCCATGATGCGCCGGTTGGCCGCCTCCAGCTTCTTGTTGGCCTCGGAGAGCCGCCGGGTGAGCTGCAGGCGCTTGTCCATCTCCTGTTTGAGGGCCAGCACGGCCCGTACCCTGGCCTGCACGATGGGCAGGCGAAAGGGCTTGGTGATGTAGTCCGAGGCCCCCAGCTCCAGCCCCTTGGTCTCGTCCTCCTCCTCGCTCATGGCCGTGATGAAGATCACCGGGATGTCGTGGGTCCGCTCGTCCTGTTTGAGCAGCCGACAGACTTCGTAGCCGTCCATCTCGGGCATGACGATGTCCAGCAGGATGCAGTCGGGATGCGGCTCCGTCAGGGCCAGGCGCAGGGCGTCGCGGCCGTTGGTGGCCACCTTGACCTCGTGGTCGCGGGTCAGGGCCGCGCCCAGCAGGGCGATGTTGGCGGGCTGGTCGTCCACAATGAGCACCAGGGGCTTGCCTTGGGCGTTCATGCCTCGTTCTCCGTCTGGTTGGCCAGGCCCAGAGCCTGGCGCAGCAGGGCCAGTTTATCCCGCGCCGCGGTAAAATCGAAAGACCCCGCAGCCGTCTCCAGGGCCGCGAAGGCCTCCGGTGCCAAAGGCCGCAACGCCGCGGCCAGCTCGTCCACCTTGGTCCCGGCCATGAACGAACTCTCGGCCAGCTGCCGGTCCAGTTCGTCCAGGGCCTCGGCAGCCCAGGTCGCATCCAGGGGTGCGGCAGCCGCCTGCGCCCCTCCTGCGTTGTCCTCCCCGGCCTCCTGTTGGTTCAGGTACGCGTCCAGCCCCTGCAGCACCTCCGCCAACGCCGCGCGGCACTGCTCCAGCAGCCCCGGCAGGGCCTCCTCCAGCCCCTTGCGGCAGGCCTGTTCCAGGTCCCGGGCCGCGAGGTGCAGGGGCTCGGCGCTGATGGCCGCGGCCACCCCCTTCAGGGCGTGGGCTTCTCCCGCACCGGCGGCGAGATCGCCCCCGGCGATGGTCCGCTGCAATCGCGCCGCGCAATCGCCGAAGTCGTGGTGAAAGGTCTTGAGCAGCTTGCGGTAGAGTCCCTTGTTGCCCTGGACCCGGCGCACCCCCGCGGCCAGGTCCAGGCCGGGCAGGCTTTCGGGCAGATCGCTGCCAGGCTGAGGGGGCGCCACGAGACGCCGAGGGGCCCCTCCCGTGGCCTTGGCATCCTGCAACACCCCGGCCAGATGCCTGGCCATGGTGGCGTAGAGCACCGCCGCCTCGATGGGCTTGGGGATGTGGTCGTCCATGCCGGCCTCCAGACAGCGCTCCCGGTCACCCTGCAGGGCGTGGGCGGTCATGGCGATGACGGGGATGTCGGAGGGCACGGCCAGGTCCCTTGCGGTCCGGATGCCCGCCGTGGCCTCGTAGCCGTCCATGACCGGCATCTGGATGTCCATAAGCACCAGGTCGCAAGCCGTGTGGCGCAGCATGTCCAGGGCCTCCTGGCCGTTGCCGGCCTCGAGGACGCGGACTCCGGCGTTCTCCAGCACCTCCCGCGCCACCTGACGGTTGATGGGCATGTCCTCCACCAGCAGGACCGTGACGCCCTCCAGCTCCGCGGCCAGGGCTTCGGCATCCTCATCCCCGACGGGGCGATGCAGCTGTCCGGCCGCGAGATGGCTGCTGCTCACGGCCATGATGGTATCGAACAGTTGGGAAGGGTTCACGGGTTTGTCCAGGAAGGCGTTGACCTTGAGGCCTTCACTCTGGGCCATGGCTTCGTCCCGACCGTAGGCCGTGACCATGATCACCATGGGCAGGCGCTGGAAGCGCAACTCCTCCTGAATGCGTTGCACGGTCTGCATGCCGTCCAGGTCGGGCATCATCCAGTCCATGAGCACCAGGTCGTAGGGCTCCTCCGCGGTACGCAGTTCGGCCAAAGCCTCGACGCCGCCGGACACGGCCTTGGCCGTGAAACGGAAGGACTCCAGGATCTCCACCAGGATCTGCCGGGCGCTGGCGTTGTCGTCCACCACCAGCACCCGCAGCCCGCGCACCTGTCCGGTGGCCTGGGGCAGATAGGTCCGCTCCTCGGCCTGGCGCGGCAGCTCCAGGAACACGGTGAACACGCTGCCCTGGCCGGGCTCGCTCTGCACCTCCACGCGCCCCCCCATCATTTCCACCAGCCGCCTGGTGATGGCCAGGCCCAGGCCCGTGCCGCCGTACTTGCGGGTGGTGGAGCCGTCGGCCTGGGTGAAGGAACTGAA
>CAZNSV010000315.1:0-4751 GCA_964575775.1 uncultured Desulfovibrionaceae bacterium | reverse complement strand
ATGTCTGCGGGGGCGCCTTCGACCCCGCCCGGGCAAGCCCCTTGCGCAGGAGGACATTTCCCGGTAAGGCCCGGCAGTGACAACAGGCGAGAAGGGCCGTCAGGCCCTTCTGATCATGGGACCACATAATCTTTCGGAGGCACATGCACATGGCAGAGCGTACCCTTTCCATCATCAAACCCAACGCCGTGGAGGCCAACAACGCGGGGGCCATCCTGAAAATGATCCAGGAGTCCGGCCTGCAGGTCAAGGCCATGAAAATGATCCGTCTGACCAAGGCCCAGGCCGAGGGTTTCTACGCCGTGCACAGCGACAAGCCTTTTTTCGACAGCCTCTGCGGGTTCATGGCTTCCGGTCCCATTGTGGTCAGCGTCCTGGAAGGCAACAACGCCATCGCCCGCTATCGTGAACTCATGGGCGCCACCAACCCCGCCAATGCCGCAGAAGGCACCATCCGCAAGGCCTATGGCCAGGATGTGGAAAAGAACTCCGTGCATGGCTCCGATGCTCCCCAGACCGCCGCTGTGGAGATCGCATACTTTTTCAATGCGCTGGAGTTGGTAGGCTGATGTCCGCGCGGCTGGGCTGCATCGGCTGCGGGAACATGGGCGCGGCCATTCTGCGCGGTCTGGCCGGTCGGGAAGGGTTGGAGCTTCTGGGACTGGACGGCGAACAGTCCCGGGTGCAGGCCCTGGTGGACGCAATCGGCCTCATACCGGTCAATACCATGCACCAGATGGTGGAGCAGGCGGACTACATGCTGGTGGCGGTCAAGCCGCATCAGGTGCGGCATCTGCTGGAGGAGAGCGCCCCCCGCCTCAGAACCTCCCAGGTGATCATTTCCATCGCCGCCGGCGTAACCCTGACCCAGCTCAAGACCTGGTCCAGCGGGGTCTGCCCCGTGGTGCGGGTCATGCCCAACACCCCGGCCATGGTGCAGAAGGGCGTCTTCGGCATTTGTCTCGACGACCCGGCCCTCAAGGTGGGGCAGAAGAAGTTCGTGCTGGAGTTGTTTTCCGCCCTGGGCCAGGCCCACGAACTGCACGAGCGCTTCTCCGACGCCTTCACGGCCCTGGTGGGCAGCGGTCCGGCCTATGTCTTCTACGTCATGGAGGCCCTGGTGGAAGCCGGGGTGGCCATGGGGCTCTACCGGGAGCAGGCCACGGAGATGGTCAAGGGGCTCTTCGAGGGCAGCACCGCCCTGGCCATGAACAGTGACAAGCACCTCTGCCAGCTACGGGAAATGGTCACATCCCCCGGGGGCACCACCATCGCCGCCACGGCCGTGCTGGATCAGGCCGCCGTGCGGGGCAGTTTCATCGCCGCCTTGCAGGAAGCCTGTCGGCGTAGCGCCGAGCTGGGCTCCTGAGCGGGATTCACCCAGGATAAAGGCGCCCTGCTGCCAAGCCCGGCGAGCAGGGCGTCTGTCGTACCCGCGTCGTAGCGCACCACGCCACTGCGGTGTCTCAATATCCGGCGCCCGGCAGCCAGAGGTAGTGGAAGCCGGGTTCCAGGGTTTTCAGGAGTCGGGCCGCCCCATCCATGAACGGCAGGGTGGGGTTGCCCGCCCCTGCCTGCAAGGTGTTGTAGGCGGTATCGTCCGCGTATTCGGCCCTGCGGTAGGTCACGATCCGGGGCTTGTCCGTCTCCATGTCCAATCCAGCCAGTTGCGCCGTCAGGGCCAGGGCGTCGCGGGTGTAGCCCACGGCGTCCACCAGCCCCAGTTCCCGCGCCTGCTCGGCCGTGAGCACCCGGGCGTCGCTCACGTCCTGCAGCCGCTCCGGCGTCAGGTTCCGGCTCTGCTGCACCACTGCCAGAAAGCGCGCGTTGAGCTGGTCCAGCATGTCCTGCATCAGCTGCCGCTCCTCGGGGGTGCTGTGGCGCAGCCAGGAGGAAATGTCCTTGAATTCTCCGGACTTGGTCACTTCCGCCTCCACCCCCACCTTGCCCATGAGTCCCTTGAGGTCGGCCCGGATGAAGATGGTGCCGATGGAGCCCGTGATGGTGGTGGGGTGCGCCACGATCTTGTCCGCGGCCGCGGCGGCGTAGTAGCCCCCCGAGGCCGCCAGCCCCATGAGCAGAGCCGTCAGGGGCTTGCCGGTCTCCTGCTTGAAGCGCAAGAGCTCCTGATGGAGGATGTCGCTGGCCGTGACGCTGCCGCCGGGGCTGTCGATGAACAGCAGCACCGCCCGCAGGTCCTTGTCCTCCGCCGCCTTGCGCAGCCGGGCCGTGACCTCGTGCACCAGGCTCGGGCTGTCCGCGATCAATCCCATGCGGGGGGCGATGCCAATGCTGCCCTGCACCGGGACGAGCAGGATCTTGCTGCGCCCCTTGCCTTCCAGGGTGTATTCTTCCAGCGGCTCGGAGTGATCCTTGATCAGGTTGATCTTGGGTGAGCAGGCTGCCGTCGTGAACAGCAGTGTGAGGCAGAGAATGAGCAGGCTGCGCAGGGGCATGGGGGACTCCATGGCGTCAGGGCAGAGGTTTGCGTCGCTCCAGACCCCGTGCGTGGCGACCGAGCCGTGGCGGCAGCCAGGGCGGCATCCGTTCGGGTCGCGAGCTTCCAGACGCGACCGGGCTGCATCCGCTGGGGGCGGGGGGGCAGGCCGCAGCCGAACTGCAGGGGCCAAGCGGGCATAGGGCGGTGCATGGTGGCTGTCTGCCGCAATTGCCCGCTGCAGTCAAACGCTTTCGAACCGACTGGGGCGGTGGGTATTCGGCGGAAAAGTAAAAGCCGCCCGGACTGGTCCGAACGGCAGAGGTGCAAGTGGTGGGCAATGCAGGATTCGAACCTGCGGCCTTTGGCTCCGGAGGGCAAAGGTATGGTGTTTCGGGATGTCCCATGTTCAAACAAGTACCTGTCATTCAAAGCATTGTGTTGCGAAAGGTCTACCTCAAAAATGCCGGATTCACGTCCCAGCATTACCGCTCCATTACCGCAAAGTATCCTGGCCGAGAGCATCCCCATTCATAGCGTTACCACGTCCATCTTGTAAAATCTCTTTGTAAACAGCTGGTTAGCCAAGAACGTTACCGCGTTACCGGGCGTTACCGAGGCCCGGTAACGTTGTATTGTAATATATTATATACTTACATTACAACGTTACCGCGTTACCAAGTGTGTTTAGGGGAGGTCGTCTGCCCCCAACTTCTCTTTATGGTGGCTGCCCCCAGGAAAGCTAAGTCCGCATTGTGTCCTTGCCTGGTGGCCTGGGCCTCTGGCGAGAGCGATGCGATTTTCACGGAGCGCTGGACTTCGCGTTCATGTATTCCAAGCTGGCGTGCAGTGGCTGCAGCGTTTCCGGGACGACCACCTTTTGATGAGGTTTCCGACAACTTGACGGAAACCTGTTCGCCCACCAACTCCACCCACTCCTTCACCAGCTTGCTGCGCTCCAGAGGTGTGCCCATGGTGGCCGGAAAGGAGCCCAGGCTTGTGCCGCGTACGATGCACGCGCCGGTGGAGGACAGCGCAGTTTTGCGCCCTCTAACTATCCGGAAGGACTGAAAAAGAGGACAATCCAATTTTGGACCATCTAACTACCTGAAATAACAGCGAATAGGAGTCCTTAAAATTAAGGGCTCTAAACATGCGGAATCATGATGAAAAGGACGGCTGAATTTTCAGCTGTCCTGCCACCTGCGCCCCGTGACGCAATATCCTCATTGTGCCGACATATCGCGATTTAGGCTTGACGTGCCGAGAAAAACGCATTATGTTAAGCGCATGGAAAGCACGCATTTCCCATTTCAAGCGACTGGTGGCCCCAGGTTCCTGCGCATTGCGGAGGCTGCGGCGATCCTTCGCTTGAGCGGAACCATGGTCCGCAAGCTGTGTCGCAGCGGCGGGCTTGCATCTGTGCGCCTGGGCAACCAATGGCGGATTCCAGAGCAGGAAGTTGTCCGCCTCATGCAACAGGCCGAGCGTAACAGGCGGGCATGACATGGCCTCTGTCAAAACAGGCACAAAACAGTCCCATGCCGGGCAGTTCAAGCCGGGCGTGAGCGGCAACCCCAAAGGCCGCCCCCAGGGGAGCCGTAGCAAGGCCACCTTGCTTGCCGAGGGGCTGATGCAGGAGCACCTGTCCAGCGTGGTCAAGCGCGTGCTGCACGCCGCCGTGGCCGAAGGCGATTTGACCGCGTGCAAGCTGGTGCTCGACAAAATGCTGCCCAACTGCAAGGACAAGCCGCTTGACGCCGGAGCCATCCGCCTGCCGACCTTGACGGGCTCGAACTTGGCGGAAGCCCAAGCCACGGTGGCCCGTGCGTTGGCAGGTGGCCGGCTAACCCCCAGCGAAGCCGAGGCCCTGAGCAAGACCCTGGATGCCCACCGCAAGGCCGTGGAGCTGCAGGAGTTGGAGCAGCGACTTGAGGCCCTGGAACGGGCCAATGCAAGCAAATAGAAGGATTTTTCCATGAGCAGCATTGTACGACGACTGACGGCCCTGGAGGCCCGGCGCACTGAGAAAGATGCCCCGTTTGGCCTGTTCCTGGTTCGCGACGAAGACCCAGAGCCCGACGTGGTGGTCTGCGGCGACCAGACCTTCACCAGGGCACCAGGCGAACCCTGGGAGACATTCCGCAGCAGGTGCCTTGCCGAGGTGGACGGCCCTGACGGTCCCAAAGACTTCCTGGCCGCAAATCTGGGGGAGGCGAGAGAATGACCCAACGCGAATTGGAAACCCGCCTTGCCAAGCTAGTACATCGTACGGCTTAAAGTTTCGGATATAAACGCTTCAGCTTGATCCGCG
>CAZNSV010000314.1:4140-4771 GCA_964575775.1 uncultured Desulfovibrionaceae bacterium | reverse complement strand
TCCCCCCAGAACACCGCCCTTTCCGGCAAGGGGCAGTCATAGAACGACGACAGGATCGCCGCCGCCAGGGCCAGGTCCATGCCCGGGTCCTGCAGCCGCAGCCCCCCCGCCAGCTTGGCGTAGATGTCCAGCTGCCCCAGATCCACGTGCAGCCGCTTTTCCAGCACCGCCAGCAGCAGGTGCAGGCGATTGGCGTCCACGCCCAGGGCCGTGCGGCGTGGGATGGAGAGGTAGCTGCGGCAGGCCAGGGCCTGGACCTCCACCACGAAAGGGCGCTGCCCGTCCACGGCCAGGGCCAAAGCCGTACCGCTCAGCTCGGGGTTGCGCGCGCCGAGAAACAGGGTGGAGGGATCGTGCACCAGCTCCATGCCCCGCCCCCCCATGCTGAAGACCAGCACATCCAGGCAGGGGCCGAAGCGGTTCTTGAGCACCCGCAACAGCCGGAACGCCTGCTGCCGGTCCCCCTCCAGATAGAGCACCGTATCCACCATGTGCTCCAGGAGCTTGGGCCCGGCAATCTGCCCGTCCTTGGTCACATGCCCCACCAGGATCAGGGCGCAGCCCGCGTTGCGCGCCGCCTCCACCAGCTCCGTGGCCACGGCCCGCACCTGGGAGACGCTGCCCGGCAGGC
>CAZNSV010000314.1:0-4051 GCA_964575775.1 uncultured Desulfovibrionaceae bacterium | reverse complement strand
TCGGCCCTGGCGGAGTGCACCGTCTGCACGGAGTCCACAATGAGCAGGGCCAGGTCACCGGCCTCCAGCAGCCGCAACCCGTCCTCCACCGCGGTGCTGGACAGGGCCAGCAACTCAGGATGCAACAGTCCGAGTCGTTCCGCCCTGGCCCGCAACTGGGGCAGGCTCTCCTCGCCCGAGAGGTACACGCAGCGGCGCCCTTGCGCGGCCTGGGCCCCGGCCAGCTGCAGGAGCAGGGTGGACTTGCCGATGCCCGGCGCGCCGCCGAGCAGCACGGAACCGCCCCCCGCGATGCCACCGCCGAGAAACTCGTCCAGGGCCGGTTCCCCTGTGCTGAGGCTGGTATGGGGCAGGTTGTCCAGGCCCTGCAGGGACACGGCTCCCCGGACCGCGCCAGGACCGGCCCCACGCGGCCTGACCGCAGGGGCCGCCCGTTGCTCCAGGGTGTTCCACTCCTTGCAGCGAGGGCACTGCCCCCGCCATTGCGGACTCTGGGCCCCGCAAGCCGTACAGGTGAAGACGTGACGCTCCTTCATGCGCTCCTCGAAGGGTGCCGTGGCACCCGAGAAAACACGAAAGGGAGCCGTGGCTCCCTTTCTTCATTGACCAGACCGGACAGGGCGGCCAGCAACCCGGACCCCCTACTGCTTGGGTGGGTCCTTGGCCCCGACCACCTTGATGCCGAACTCCTGCACGGAGTCCGGGGGATTGTAGAAGACCACGACGAACGGCACCTCGCCGGAGGGCGGCACGTTGGTGTTGGCCGTGAGGATGCCCACCTTGTTGTTGATGGCCGACTCCAGCTCTTCCTGGCTGAGCATCTGCAGCTGGAACAGGGACACGGTGTTGCCGATGAGCTGGGACTTGCTCACCACGCTGCTGCCCGCAGCGTCGAAAAGGTTGGCCTCGATCTTGATGAGTTCCTTGGGCACGGTGAAGTTGTTCACCACCTTGCCCTGCACCACGAAGAGCTTGCCCACCTTGTCGTTGTCCACATAGAACTGCTTCACGTCTTCCAGGGAAAAATGCTTGATCTGCTCGGTGGTGATGATCTGGGATGTGTCCGCGGTCTCGGGCTCCGGCGCCGGTGCCTCGGTCTTGAACTTGGTGAAGTACCACCAGCCGCCCCCACCCAGCAGCCCCAGCAGCAGTACGCCCACGAGCAGGCCGGCCTTGAGGCCCTTGCCCTTGCGCTCCTGCTTGAGCATGGAATCGAGGTCGATGCTCCGCCCCTTGCTGCCGGAGTCGCCGTCAAGATTGAATTCGTCCTTGACGCGGGACGCTCCCCGTTCCCCTCGGGGCGGGGGGGCCTCCTCCTCGGCCTCGCTTTCGAAGTCCACCTGGTCCGGCTTGGCAGCCGCCTCCCCGAAAAGGGCGTCCAGATCGTCCTCGGCCGCGGAATCAAAGAGCGGCTCCTCGGGCTCCGGCGCCTGAAGAGGGGGCAGGGTAAAGACATTGCTGCAGATGGTGCACTTCACCTTGCGGCCTTCCCTGTATTTGTCTTCAGGGAAGTTGTACTTTGTCTGGCAGCTGGGGCACTGAAGAATCATGGCGAGTCCGTGGCGTTAACGCGGCTTCTCATTGTCGATGCCCCCTCATACTCCGGATGTGCAACGAAATCAACCGGCACGGAATCACAGCTCCATGAGCATGCAGATTTCGTCGCAATCGGGAAACTTGGGACATTTGATGCAATCCGACCAGACCTTCTGTGGCAGCACGTCCTTGTCCACCTCGCGGAAGTCCATCTTGGCGAAAAAGCCCGTCTGATAGGTCAGGGTGAAGATGCGAAAGATGCCCAGGGTCAGGGCCTCGCTCAGGCAGGCCTCCACCAGGCGCTTGCCCCAGCCCTGCCCCTGCAGCTCGTTCTCCACCACCAGGGAGCGGATCTCGCCCAGGTCCTCCCAGGCGATGCTCAGGGCGCAGCACCCCACGATGGGCCCCCGGTCCAGGGGCGCCAGGACGAAGAAGTCGCGCAGGTGGCTGTAGAGCTCGGTATAGGAGCGCGGCAGCAGCAGTCCCTGACGCGAAAAGGCCATGAGCATGGCATGGATGCGCTTCACGTCCTGCATCCGGGCCTTGCGGATGTAATGGGTGGCCACGGGCACGCTCATTGTTTCAGCAAACCATCCATGATTTCGAACAACTCCTTTTCGCTGACGAAGCCGTCATGCTTGGCTGCCAGCCCCCCGCGCTGGTTGTAGACCAGCAGCTTGGGCAGGGCCGAGACCTGGAAGACCCGGGCCACGTCGTCGTCGGCCAGATAGACCGGGTAGTTGAACGGCAGCTGGGCCATGAACTTTTCCAGGGCCTTGGGGTCCTCGTCCACGGAGATGCCCAGCAGCAGCAATTTGTCCTCGCCCAGTTTCTCGCGCAGCTTGATCAGGCCCGGGATTTCCACCTTGCAGGGCTGACACCAGCTGGCGAAAAAGTTCACCACCACCACCTTGCCCCGCGCGGCGTTGATGGTCTTCAGGAGTTCGATGTGCCGGATCTCCTGCACCCCGCGCGCCTGGCAAGGCGCCGCTGCGGGCAGCAGCAGCAGCATCAGCAGCATCGATCCAGCCAGCACACGGCCCCACGTGATCATGCACACCTCCTCGTTGCGGCAAACACCATCAGATAACCACGTGCAGGCGCCCTGTCCATGCCCGCCGCCATCGCGCAACCCCGCACGGCAGCCCTCATTGCAGCAGCCGTTCCGCCAGACGCACCGCGCTCACGGCGTCCAGGGCGTGGCCGTCCGCGCCGATGCTCTCGGCAAAGGCCTCCGTGACCACCGCGCCGCCGATCATGATCTTCACGTCGAGCTTGCGCTCCCGCACCAGTTCGACCACGTCGCGCATGCGCACCATGGTGGTGGTCATGAGCGCCGAAAGGCCGATGATCTGTGCCCCATGCTCCGCAGCCGCGTCCACGATGGCCCCCGCGGGCACGTTCTTGCCCAGGTCCACCACGTCGAAGCCGTGGTTGCGCAGCATCAGGTTCACGATGTTCTTGCCGATATCGTGGATGTCGCCCTCCACCGTGGCCATGATCACCACCGGCCGCTTGCTGCCCTCGGCCGCCGCCTCCAGCAGGGGCTTGAGCCGCTCGAAGGCCTGCTGCATGGTCTCGGCGGAGAGGATCAGCTGGGGCAGGAAGCACTCCCGCCGCTCGTAGCTGTCCCCCACCCGGGTGATGGCCGGAATGAGTTTCTCGTTGACCAGGGCAAAGGGGTCGGCCCCCTCGGCCAGGGCCTGGTCCAGCAGCGGCACGATGCCGTCCTTGTCGCCCTGGATCACGGCGTCCTCCAGGGTCGCGGCCCGCTTCTTGGTCACCAGCGCGGGCCCGCCCCCTTCAGTACCCGGGGTGCCGGGCTTCCAGCCCGCATAGTGGGCGATGAACCGCTCGGCCTGGGGGTCCCTGGCCAGCAGCACCTCGGCGGCCAGCAGCGCCTCGCGCAGCAGGGGTGCGCCGGGATTGGCGATGCAGGCCGCCAGCCCCTTGGCCATGCTCATGCTCAGGAAGGCACTGTTGAGCAGGGCCCGGGCCGGAAGGCCGAAGGAGATGTTGGACAGCCCGAAGACCGTGGGCAACCCCAGCTCCCGGGTGCAGTACTCGATGGTCTCCAGGCAGGCCTTGGCCGCCTCGGCCTTGGACGAGACCGTCAGGGCCAGGACGTCCACCATGAGCAGCCGCTTGGGCAGCCCCAGGTCCAGGGCCTGGCGCACCAGCCGGTCGATGATCACCCGCCGCGCGGCAGCGGTCACGGGCAGGTCCTTGCCCTCCAGGGGGAGCAGGATGCACGGCGCGCCGTAGTCCCGGCACAGGGGCGCCAGCAGCTCCATGCGCCCGGCCTCGCCGCTGATGGAATTCACCAGGGGCGACCCCGGATACGCGTCCAGCCCGGCCCGCACCGCCACGGGGTCCGAGGTGTCCAGACACAAGGGGCTGCGAAAGCGCGAGACCAGGGTCTGCACCAGCTCCGGCAGCAGCGTCGCCTCCTCCACCAGCGGCGCGCCCACGTTCACGTCCAGCACGTGCGCCCACATGGCGAGCTGTTCCTCGG
>CAZNSV010000313.1:0-4786 GCA_964575775.1 uncultured Desulfovibrionaceae bacterium | reverse complement strand
CCGTGAGGTGCACGCCCAGGTGCAGCGCCAGGGGCAGGGAGTAGGACTGCAGGTGCAGGCAAAAGAGCAGCAGCCCCACGGCGGCCAGCAGGGCGAAGCGCTCCTTGAGCCAGCGCGGATACCAGGGGCGCTCCCGGAAGACCAACACGAAACTGAAGAGGTACACGGCCAGGGGCGCCACCCAGATCAGGGGCACGGCGGCCAGGTCCACGCTGATGCCGTTGGTCACGGCCAGGAACAAGGCCGCACCAGAACAGCTGAGCAGCAGCCAGACCGCGCGCCGCTGCCTGGCCTCGGCATCCCGGGGCCAGAGGGTCGCGGCGGCGGTAACGGCGCCCTGCCCGGCCCGCAACTGCAGGAGCACGAAGAGCGACGCCGTTCCGGCGTAGCAGATCTGCCAGAGCAGAAGCTGTTGCTCCAGGTCCAGGTGCGGCTCCACCAGCAGGGGGTAGCTCAGCAGCCCGACAAAGGAGCCCAGGTTGGAGCTGGCGTAGAGCACGTAGGGGTTGGCGCCTGGGCGCCCCCCGGTCCCGGCCAGCAGCCGCTGGGCCAGCACGGAAAAGGACGAGAGCACGAAAAAGGCCGCGCCCACCGCCGCGCTCAGGGTCCAGACGATGTCCAGGGCAAAGGGCAGACCGGGGCGCCGCGTGGTCAGCGCCTCGGGCGCGATGGGAAACAGGGCCAAGGGCAGCAGGGGCACCAGCAGCACCAGCCCACGGACCCAGCGTTGCCCCCCCAGCCGTCCCACCGCGTGGGCATAGAGATAGCCCAGCAGCAACAGCCCCTGAAAGAGCATGATGGAGAGGCTCCAGACCAGGTAGCTGCCGCCGAAACCGGGCAGCATGGCCTTGGCGGAAAGCAGTTCCACCTGGAAGAGCAGGCAGGAGGCGCAGAAGACCACCAGGTGCAGCAGGATCGGCATGCAGGGCACCCTCCCGGAGGCACGGTGACTGGGGGCAGGTTCAGACCGGAAACAAGCGCGGCGTGATTCAGGCGAGTACACCGGGGGGCCCGGTCAGGCAAGGGTTGCGGATTCGCTCCTCAAGGGGTCTCGCGCTCCTGGCGGCAGCGCTCCAGCTCCTGTTCCAGGGCGGCGAAACGGCGCTGCAGGCGGTCGTGCACCACGCGCAGTTCCGCCAGCTCGGCCTCCGTGGCCTCCAGGCGCTCCGTGAGCCCCACGTTGAGCTGCTGCGCCACCTCCGGCGTTCTGCGGTGCAGCGTCACTTCCTGATGCTTGAGGGACAAGGTTTCGCGCAGCTCTGCGATCTTGGCCTGCAGTTCCGCGATCACCTCGTCCTTGTGTTGCAGGCGCTGATCATGGTCCGCCACGAGCTGCGAACAATCCTCGGGCTTGCCGCACCCGTAGAGCAGCGTCAACAGCAGCAAGGGCAGAAGGAGCCATCTCATTGCAGGATCAACACGAATTCGAGTTCGGGGTTGTTGGCGAAATAGCCCCGCAAACGGGTGCTGGTGGCCTCGCCCAGGTGGTAGAGAGCGTTGAAATCCAGGTCGCCGAGGGCGGCGGACAGCTCCCGCACCCCGGCGGCATCCTTGTCACGGTAGAAGAGGTAGTTCACGGCGTAGCGGGTGGCCCACTCGCCCCTGGCCTCCACGTTGGTGTAACCGTGCTCTTCCAGCAGTGCCTTGGCCGCCGCGTCCTTGCCCGGCTCCTTGGCGTAGTAGAGCCAGACCAGGGACGGGGTCTCCAGCACGGCAGGGGGCACTGCCGCAGGGGCCGCCTGGGCCGCGTCGCCATCGGTCGCGGCCGTGGCCGTATCGGTTGGGTTCCCGGCCTGGGCCACCGCCTGCTCCTGGGGGGCGTCATCAGCGGAAGGCGCGGCGGGAGAGGCAGCCTCGGCGGCGGCCAGTGCCCCGGTCTCGGCATCGGTGGCGGGTGGGGCCGTGCCCCAGGACCCGGACGTGGCAGGCTGTGTCTCGGCAGGGGCTGCGGCAGGCGCCTGGGAGTCGGCCTGATCTGCGGGCGTTTCCGGGGCCTGCGCCAGGTCGGCTGCCCGGGCTTCGGGATCATCTGCAGGGGCGGAGGACGTTGCTGTCGGCGACCGGTCCTCCGTCGCCACTGCAGGGGCGGACGCCTCCGCGCTCGGCCGCTCTTCATTCTGCAGAACCCGGCCGGGCTCCGTGGCTTCCTCGGAGGGACGGAGCAGCACGAAAGCCGCCACGCCGCAGACCAGGACCAGCAAGAGCAGCAGCCGACCGGCCAGGCGGGGCCGCGCCGTGGGGCGCCGCAGAGGCTCGGAAACCTTGAGCTCGGCGCCGTCACAGGACGAACAATACACGCTGGGCCCGCTCAAGGGCTTGCCGCAGCGCACGCAGGTGGTCTTGATCTTCATGATTCGGAGGCACGTCCTTGGCTCCGTCACATGGCGACGGAGCGCTGGGCCTGCCCGGACACCGCCCCCCCCGGTTGCATGAGCGCAGGCGTGGACTCCATGGTGCTTCCCGGCAGGTCCCTATCCTGCCCTGGAGCAACGCTTTCCGACTAGCACAGGGACTTTGGCTTCGTAAACCCCCTTAGCCGCACACGCCGGAAATACCCCCTGCCCCTACGGGCGCATCGGCGCCGCTCCTGGCCTGTCAGGCCAAGTCCAGATTGCGGGCAGCGGTCGCCGTGGGCTTACGTCCCGTACCGCTCAGGCCTGCACCCGCGCCTCGTCCAGCACCAGCTTGTCGTCCTGGCGGGTGATGGCGCCCTCGCTCTCCAGACGGGCCAGGGTGGCGAGGAACAATTCCAGCTCATCGGCCTTGAGCACCTTTTCCGCCTCGCCTTGCAGATAGGTCAGGGGCAGGGCCTTGGCCTTGCCCCTGTGGTACAGGGCCACGACGAAACGGGGGTAGAATTCCGGGGATTTTGCCATGGATGCCTCCTGGTTGCCCTGCGCCAGGCAGGGGATTGCAGCTGTCCTTATCCCCGTCGGCCAGGAACCGCAAGTCACACTCGCCAGGCGGATAAGTCTTTGCCAGGGGTTCCAATCGTTGACCAAATGCAGTAGCCCATACCGCACCGTGCAACAGGCCGGGCCGCACCCAGCGCCAGGCCAACAGCTCTTTGCGAGGTCCCCTCATGTCCATCAGGCTGCGCCTCTTTGCCGGTTTTGGGATCATTCTGCTCCTGGTGCTGACCACCACCGCCCTGGCCTGGATGGGGCTGCGCGACATCCGCCAGGGGCTCTCGCGTGTCACGGCCGTGGCTGCGCCCCTCTCCCAGCAGACAGAAGCCCTCTCGGGCCTGCTCTGGCGAGCCTCGCTGCAGGCCCGCCGCCTGGTCATGGAGCAGGAGGCCCAGGCCCTGACGGAACGCCGGGAGACCTTTGCCGCCCTCCAGCGGGACTGGAGCACCGGAGCCCGGGACACCGCCGCCCTCTGCGCCGGTGAGCCCGGCATGGGCGAGCTCTTCCAGCAGGCCGACGCCCAGGCCCAGCGCTTCTTCCAGCAGGCCGAGCACACCTTCGACGGTCACGCCACGGCCGTGGCCGCACGCCGGGACGTGGAGGCCAAGACCGAAACCTTCCAGAACCTGGCAGCCCGCCTCGCCACCCTCCTGGACCTGGTCCAGGGCTCCCGCGCCGAGGCCTATGCCCAATCGCCGGATAACCAAGCCTACCAGGGCGTGGCTGCGGGCATGCAACTGCAGCGCACCCTGGCCCAGGCCACGCTCCAGGTGCGCATCTTCCTGACCGGGCAGCACCCCGACAGGCTGCGCACCATCCAGGGAGAGCTCGATGAAAGCCTGCGCCAGCTGCAGGAGGGGCTCGACCTCTTCCGCGCCACGGCCCGCGACGCCGACGAAGTCCGCCGCGGCGAACGCCTGGCCGCCATGTTCGCCGACGTCACCGCCGCCGTGGTGGGGGCGGACGCCCTGCTCCAGAGCCACCGCCAAGCCCTGGACGCAGCCACCGAGGCCCGGGCCCGGATCTCAACCCTGGAGGAAGTTGGGGGCGCGGCCGCCCAGCTCCTGCAGCAGCTCGAGGACCGGGCCGCGCAGCTGGCCCAGGAAGCCGAGGCGCAGGCCACGCGGACCTTTGACCGGGTCATGGCCTTCCTGCTCGGCATCGCCGTGTTTTCGTTGCTTTTCAGCGTGCTGGTGGCCTGGCTGCTGACCCGCTCCATCACGCGCCCCCTGGCTCGGACCATGGAGGCGGCAGCGGCCGTGGCGGCCGGGAACCTGGACGTGACCCTGGAAGCCAAGGGGCGCGACGAGACCGCGCGCCTGCAGCAAGCCATTCAGACCATGGTGGCGCGCCTGCGCGAGACCATCACCGAGGCCAGGCGCAAGGGCGAGGAAGCCGAAGCCCAGGCCAGTCGCGCCCAGGAGGCTCTGCGCGAGGCCGAGAACGCCTGCCACAGCTCCGACCTGGCCCGCGAGGCCATGCAGGGCGCGTCCCGCCGCCTGGAGGACGTGGCCCGGGCCAACGGGCAGGCCGTGCGCCACATCTCCGGGCAGATGCAGACCATGACCAAGGGGGCTCAGAACCAGCAGGGGCGCGTGGCCGAGGCCGCCGCCGCCATGGAGCAGATGCGCAACTCCGTGCAGGAGGTGGCCCGCAGCGCCGCCGAAGCCTCCGCCGATGCCGAGCGCACCCAGGAGCAGGCCGCCCAGGGCGCCCAGGTGGTCCAGGACGCGGTGCGGGCCATCGGCCGGGTGCAGACCCTGGCCCAGGCCCTCAAGCAGAGCATGGACGCCCTGGGGCAGAAGACCGACGCCATTTCCGGCATCCTCACCGTGATCTCGGACATCGCGGACCAGACCAACCTCCTGGCCCTCAAC
>CAZNSV010000312.1:0-4796 GCA_964575775.1 uncultured Desulfovibrionaceae bacterium | reverse complement strand
TAGAGCTCGATGCGGTAGTCGCACTCGCCCACGTACTTGGCGGTCTGGGCGTCCAGGCCGGGATACTTGCTGGCCGGCGCGGGCTTGGGGCTCAGGGTTTGGGCTCCCTTGAGCTTGGTGTCGGTGTTCTCGGAATCCTTCTGCTGTGCCGTCGGCTGCTTACCCTTGGCCTGAGCCTTCTTGGCCGCCGGTTTCTTGTCTTCCTTGACCGTGGGCTTGGACTTGCTGCTGAGCAGCGAAGCTGCCTTGAGCTTGGACTCGGTGTTCTCGGTGTCCTTCTGGTAGGCCGCCAGCTGGTTTTCCTTGGCCTGGGTGGTACCGTCGGCCACCACCACCACGGCAAAGGCCACCAAGAGCAGCAACGCCGCCAGCAATTTCTTGCGATAACCCTTCATGCTGTGCCCCTTGTGCTTGAGTGAACCATCGGACCAGGCCGCCCCCATCACGACCGTGGCGCGCCCCCACACTGCGGGGCTACCTGTGCCAGAACCACACGGAATAGGTCAGATCCGGCTCGGCGGCCTTGAGGAGGTCCTGAAACTGCCGGGCCAGGTCTTCCATGGCAAAGGGATCGGCGGTGGCCAGACCGCCGAGGATGCGTTCAGCCTCGGGCACCGGGGCCGCGGCCGCCAGGACCAGGATGGTCTCCTTGCCCGTGGTTGCGTCCAGGTGGAAATTCTCGGCTTCCGGCACGCGCACGCTCTGCCCCGGCGGCAGGGGGTTGCCCTGCCGGGCGAAATCGGGATTGGGAAACAGGGCGTAGAGGTTGCCCATGGCGTCCACCTGCACGGCGTAGACATGCAGGGCGCGGGCGGTCCTGAGCTCCAGGAAGTAGGCGTCCTGGGCCGTGAGGCTGTCTTCCTGGCGCAGGGGGATGTTCAGCCCCGCCGCTGCGGCCAGCTGCACCGACACCTCCAGGGGGCGCCCCACCACCGGGGCTTTCCCGCCCGGAGCCGCGGGTGCCGTGGCAGGAGCGGGCGCGCCGCCGTACACGCTCTTGACCAGGGCGGCCATGAGCTCGTCGCTCTTCTTGGAAAACTTGTCCAGGGCGGCGGGGGCGGTCATGCGCTGGGCCGTGAGGATGGCGCCGGTGCCCACGTCCAGGAGCCGGGCCTCCACCTGGACCTGCTCGTCGATCTTCATCACCGAGCCCGAGAGCAGGTAGTCGGCGCCCACCATGTTGCCGATGGACTCGGCCACGGAGGCGAAGCCCACCTCGCGGGCGCCCATGCTCTGCTCGCTCATGACCTTCTCGAGCAGGTGGCGCTCCACCACCTCGAAGGCGCCCGACTTGACGGCGGCGGTGGTCAGGACTTCGGCGGCGATGCGCCCCCAGCCTCCGGCCTTGGCGGGCTGGTTCACGGCGTCCAATTCCACGATGGCGATCTTGAGCACCTGGGCCCGGGCGGACTGCGCGCCAGGCAGCCAGAGGAGCGGGAGCGCCAGCAGCAACACGAACACGCCACGCGACAGGGCCGCGCCAACCCATCCGGAGATCAAGCCGAATCCACTCATCGCCCCCCCATTGAGGTGAATCGAGTACGCCCCCTGCTTGTGCACCCCCGGGCGCTGCCACGCCTGGGGACTGGACAGGGCAGGAGACGCCTGTTCAGATTAACAGCTCCATACGCCCATCACGCTGCTCTGGCAAGCCGGTCTCGAGCATGCGCACCCTTTTGCTCAGACCGCTTCCGCTACAGACAAACATCTGGAAAATCAGCTTTTGCCAGCATTATATTTCATATTGAAGGAAATAGTTGCGCAGACAGATAGCGACTTGCTAGAACAGGCGGCAAATACCCGATGCACCATTGGACAGCAGTCGGGATACGGCAGGAAAGTCAACCCGGAGCAGAGCATGACACGCTACTATGCCCACAGCCTGGCAGGACGGCCCGAGGAGCACTGGCAGCCCCTGGAGGAGCACCTCCACAACACCGCGGAACTGGCCGCTGAGTTCGCCCGACATTTCTCCGCCGCCGAACTGGGCAGGCTCTGCGGGCGCTGGCACGACCTGGGCAAGTTCACCCCGGAGTTCCAGCGGCGCTTGCGTGGGGGGCGTGCGCACGTGGACCACAAGACCCATGGCGCCCGCCAGGCCGTGGAAGCCTGTGGTCCGCAGCTGGGCATGCTCCTGGCCTATGTCCTGGCCGGACACCACGGGGGGCTGCCCGACGGCAAGGCGGTCCCGCCTTCCGACCTGAAATCCCTCTTGCAACCCGAGGGGCGCCCCCGGTTGCGGGACGTGCCGCCCCAGTTGCTCAGCGCGCCGAGGCTGGAACCGCCCCCCTTGAGAGCATGCCCGGAGCGGCTGGGGTTCCAGGTGGCCTTCTTCATCCGCATGCTCTACTCGGCCCTGGTGGACGCGGACTTTCTCGACACGGAGCGCTTCATGGACCCGGAGCGCTTTGCGCTGCGCCGCCCCGGCCCCACGCTGGAGTCCCTGCGCGAAACACTCAGGGCGCATCTGGCGGATGTCTGCCGCGAGGCCAAGGCCACCGAAGTCAACGCCAGACGCCGTGAGATCCTGGACGCCTGCCTGGCAGCGGCGGACTGGGAGCCGGGATTGTTTTCCCTCAGCGTGCCCACCGGCGGGGGCAAGACCCTTTCCTCCCTGGCCTTCGCCCTGGAGCACGCCCGGCGGTACGGCCTGCGCCGGGTGATCTACGTGATCCCCTACACCTCCATCATCGAGCAGAACGCCCGAGTCTTTCGGAAGATTCTGGGAGCCGAGGCCGTGCTGGAGCATCACAGCAACTTCTTTCCGGAGACGCGGAGCGAGGCCGAGGAAGACACCGACGCATACAAGCGGGCTCGGCTCTGCGCGGAGAACTGGGACGCCCCCCTGGTGGTGACCACCAACGTGCAGTTCTTCGAGTCCCTGTTCGCCAACAAGTCCTCCCGCTGCCGCAAGCTGCACAACCTGGCCAAGAGTGTGATCATCCTGGACGAGGCGCAGATGCTCCCGCTGCCGTACCTGCGCCCCTGCCTGGAAGCCTTGGAGGAGTTGCGGCGCCCCTTGTACGGTGCCAGCGTGGTCTTTTGCACGGCCACCCAGCCCAACCTCTCCCGGGAGGACTTCCAGTTCGGCTTGCCCAACGTGCGGGAGATCATGCCGGACCCGGCGGGGCTGGCCGTGGCCTTCGAGCGGGTGCGGCTCACGGACTGCGGCACCCTCGACGAAAGCGACCTGGCGGAGCGTCTGGCCGGGCACGAGCAGGTCCTGTGCGTGGTCAACACCCGCAAACGCGCGGCCTCGCTCTTCCAGCTGTTGCGGGGCCTGCCCGGAATCCGGCATCTCAGCGCGCGCATGTGCCCCAGGCACCGCCGCCAGGTTCTGGAGTAAATCCGCGCCACTCTCAAGACCGGGCAGCCCTGCCGGGTGGTCAGTACCCAGCTGGTGGAGGCCGGTGTGGATGTGGATTTCCCGGTTGTCTACCGCGAACTCGCGGGGCTCGATTCCCTGGCCCAAGCTGCGGGGCGCTGCAACCGCGAAGGCTCGCTGCCCATGGGGGAGGCCTTCGTGTTCCGCTTCCCCGAGCAGGTCCCCCAACTCTTCCGCCTGGCAGCAGCCGCCGCGGAGCAGACCCTGCGCAGGTTCCCGGACGCGCCCTTCTCGCCCGCCGCGGTGCGGGACTTCTTCTCCGGGTACTACTGGCTCAAGGGGGACGAACAGCTGGACGCCAAGAAGATACTGCACCCTTATCTGGAAGAGACGCTGGCCCGACGCTTGGACTTCCCCTTTGCGGAGACCGCCGCTGCGTTCAAGCTCATCGAGAACGACATGCTCCCGGTGATCGTCCCCTGGGACCCGGAAGGGGCGCAGCTGGTGCAAGACCTGCGCGCGGCCCGTTTCCCTGGCGAGACCCTGCGCCGCCTGCAGGGCTACACGGTCCAGGTTTTTCAAAAGGAATACAGCGCCCTGCGCGCCGCAGGCTCCCTGGAACTGGTGCAGGAGCGCCACGCCGTGCTCATCCGGCCCGAGGCCTACGACCCGGAGTTCGGCCTGCGGGTGGAGGAGGCTTTAGGGAAAGACTCGGACTTCTTCCTCTAGGACGATTGACAAGGACTCTAGGTTGACTTTAGCCTTTGAGATGGCGAGGGCGTGGGTTGAAACATAAATATAATCAATTTAGGCGTTGCATAGTCGCCCTCGCCACCCCTCCATCTGACCTACGAGTCAACTGAATCAGCTGGTTCGAGTTTTTTCTGTCATGTCTTGACAGAAGCAAGATGTGAGATTAGAATTTGTATGGTTCATAAAAATAATAAATTTACTGAGAAATGAAAATGGACTCTCCAGCGGAAAATTGCCTCGACTCTCAGAAATTCTCCATTCGTTTTCAAATGCGTGCCAAGTTGCCATCGATCCTGGTTTTCTTCGCTTTGCTCATTCTCGGGACAAACCAGCCGAAGTACTTCAAACTTAAAATTTCAATGGACATAACTTACTGAGCCAATTACTCATCATGTGAAATAGACTATACACTGAATTATCGCCATTGACAAGCGCCGTTTCGCGGCGAAGGAGGTGCCCATGCCACACGGAGTTCGGCTCAAGGTCTGGGGCGACTACGCCCTGTTCACCCGCCCGGAGTTCAAGGGGGAGCGGGTGAGTTACGACGTCATCACGCCCTCGGCGGCCCGGGGCATTCTGGAGGCCGTGTACTGGAAGCCCGCCATCCGCTGGGTGGTCGACCGGCTGCACGTGCTCAAGCCCGTGCGCTTCGACAATGTGCGGCGCAACGAACTGGCGGGTAAAGTCCCGGCCGGAACCGTGAAGCAGGCCATGAAGG
>CAZNSV010000311.1:0-4807 GCA_964575775.1 uncultured Desulfovibrionaceae bacterium | reverse complement strand
CGGCCGGAACGATAACGGGCGTGCCGTCGGCCAGCAGCACCATGTCCGGGTAGCTCACCCAGTAGGGGGCCGGGATCAGGACCTCGTCGCCCGGGTCCAGCAGGGCCTGGAAGATGTTGTAGAGCGCGTGCTTGCCGCCGTTGGTGACGATGGTCGCTTCGGGGGGCGCCTCCACGCCGTAGTGGGTCCCGAAGTACCCGGCCACGGCCTGGCGCAACTCCGGATAGCCAGGCACCTGGGTGTAGCGGGTGTGCCCCTGGTCCAGGGCGTCCTTGGCCGCCTGGATCATGTTGGGGGGCGACGGGAAATCCGGCTCCCCCACGGACAGGCTGATGACCTTGCGGCCCTGGGCCTTGAGTTCCAGAGCCTTGGCGTTCACGGCCAGGGTGGCCGAGGGCTTGATGCGGGACAAGCGGCTGGCGATGCGCATGCGGGGAGCTCCTTGGGCGATGTACCCGCACCGCCCGGACGCGGCGGGGTCACTGGCTTCTTTAGGCAAAATCCGGCCTGAGGTAAAGAGAGACCGGTGCCCAAAAGCACCACGTCCGGTAGGGATTGCGGCTGGCTTGCACAGTCCTCGCAACACTGTCTTGACGCACTGTCCCCGGGAGCATACCGTAAGGCAGGATCGAGGAGACCTTTCGTTGACCCCTTGCAGCAAGGAGGCGCAATGCATCTGTTGACCCATCGCTCCCTGGAAGAGTTGCTGGCCGTTGACCGCAGGCCGTGCCTGTCGCTCTATCAGCCCACCCACCGGCACCGGCCCGAAAGACAGCAGGACCCCATCCGCTTTCGCAACCTTCTCAAAGAGCTGGAGAACTCGCTGACTCGTCAGTGTGCGCCGGCAGAGGCCCAGGCCCTGCTGGCGCCCCTGGAAGCCTTGCTGGGCAACGGCGCATTCTGGAACCAGCCCCAGGACGGGCTGGCCGTGTTCGTGGCGCCGGAATACTTACGCATCTTCCGTCTGCAGCGCCCGGTGGCGCCCCTGGCCGTGGCGGCGGACAGCTTCCACACCAAGCCCCTGCGCGCCTACCTGCAGACCGTGGAGCGCTTCCAGGTTCTGGGTGTGAACCTGCGCAGTATCCGCTTCTTCGAGGGCACCCGCGACGCCATGGACGAGGTGGAACTGCCCCCCGAGGTTCCCAGGACCCTGGAAGAGGCCCTGGGCACGGAAAAGGATGAACCGCATCTCACGGTGGCATCCTACGGGGGCGTGGGGAGTGGTAGCATGCCCATGCGCCACGGACACATGGTCAAGGAAGAGGAGGCGGCCAAGGATGCCGAGCGCTTCTTCCGGCTGGTGGACCGGGCGGTGTTGAGCACCCTGTCGCGCCCCTCGGGCTTGCCGCTGCTACTGGCCACCCTGCCGGAGCACGCCCACCTGTTCCGCGGCCTGAGCAAGAATCCCCAGCTCCTGGAGCAGGGGATCGCCGTGAACCCGGAGGCCGTGACGGTCAAGGAGCTGCAGGCCCTGGCCTGGCAGGTGATCAAGCCGCTGTACCAGGCGCGGATGCAGGCCCTGGTGGACGGTTTCGTGGCGGCTCAAGCCAAGGGGCTGGGCAGCGACGATCCGGAGGAGGTGGCCGCGGCGGCTGCGGCCGGACGCGTGGGCACCCTGCTCATCGAGGCGGAGCGGCGCATTCCGGGTGTTTTGGATCAGGTCAACGGGGTGTTCACGCCCCTGCCCCTGGATGACGCCCGCAGCGACGACCTGCTGGACGACCTGGGCGAGCTGGTGGAGAAGAAAGGGGGGCAGGTGCGGGTGCTGCCGGCCAAGCGCATGCCCACCCAGAGCGGCGTGGCGGCGGTGTACCGCTTCTGAGCGGCGCCACGCCGCGCAATCCTGAAAAAAAGGGCGACCCTGGGGTCGCCCTTTGTGCGTCGGATACGCTGAGGCTGAACGACGAATCAGGCTGCCAGACTTACCAGACCAGGCGGAATTCGCAGCGGCGGTTCTGGGCCCAGGCCTGCTCGTTGTGGGCGGGGTTTTCGGGGCGCTCTTCACCGTAGCTGATGGTCTCCAGCTGGTTGGCGCCAACACCCAGCAGGGTGAGGTACTTGTAGGCGGCCTGGGCACGACGCTCGCCCAGGGCCAGGTTGTACTCCTCGGTGCCGCGTTCGTCGGTGTGCCCTTCGACGAGCACCTTGAGGCTGCGGTTGGAGTTGAGCACTTCGGCCTTGCGGTTCAGGGTCTCCTGGGACTGCGGGGTCAGTGCGAAGCTGTCGAAGGCGAAGTAGATCTTCTCGCTCATGATCACGCGCTTGGCCTGCTCCAGGTTCTTGGCGGCCAGTTCGGCTTCGGACATGCCGCCTTGGCCCTGGGTGGCGGAGGCGTCACCGGTGGGCGCGGAGCCCACGGGCTTCTTGGCGCAACCGGCACCGGCGCCCAGCGCCAGGGTCAGGACCAGGGCCATCAGAAAAAAGGTACGTCTGTTCATGTTCTTCCTCACTTGCGCATGACGCGCGCAGGTTATGTTCCCTTTGCGGGGGTACTCGGGACAAGACTGCCACGGTAACTGCGGGATGCCATTACTCCGGAGCCGCTACAAACGCGATCTGCCCTGCCGCGCTCTTGCGGCTGCCAAAGCCGGATCCCAAAAAAATGAACCTTCTTCTATCTTGCACATCCTGGGACTTGTCAAGAAAAACCGGCGTCAATTGCCGATGCCCCACGCGGGGAAGCTGCCTTCGCCGCCTGTGGGAATCTTCACTGCCGGGTCTCCGTGCCGGGTGGTCAGGTAAATCTGTTTGGGACCTTCCCGGGTGGAGGAAAAGGCCACGAAATAGCCGTCCGGGGCAAAGGCCGGCTGCTCGTCGTTGCCTGGGCCGAAGGAAATCTGGGTTTCCTGGCCGGATGCCAAATCCAGGACGAATATGCGAAAACCCTGCGACGTGCGCCGGGTGAAGGCCACCTTGTCCCCGTCCGGGCTCAGGGAGGGGTCGGTGTTGTAGGAGCCCTCGTAGGTCACCCGGGTGGCTTCGCCCCCCCGGGAGATGAAGACCTGCGGCCCGCCGAAACGGTCCGAGACAAAGGCCATGATCGAGCCCGTCTTGTCGAAGCTGGGCGAGACGTCGATGCTCTCGCTCTGCACCAGGGTGCGCTCCTCCTGCAGGGCGTTGTTGAGCAGCACGATGTTGGGATTGTCCGCCGAGGACATGCTCACCGCCACCTTGTTGCCCGCGGTGAAGGCCGGGCTGATCACGGTCTTGCCGCCGAAGGCCCGGGTGGTGACGCTGCCGGTCTGCACGTCGGCCACGCCCAGGGAGTGCTTGCGCTCGTCGATGTAGGTGAAGGCGATGTAGCGGCCGTCCTTGGACCAGGAGGGCGAGAGGCAGTAGCCCTTGAGGTTGGTCACTTGGCGCAGGTCGCGGCCCGAGGGTTTCACCGTGTACACGTTCTTGGTGCCCCCGCCGGCCTTGACCAGGGCCAGGGTGGAACGGAAGAACTCGCCGTGCCCGGTCAGGGCCTCCATGAGGGCCTCGCAGAAGCGGTCGGCCACCTCCTGCAGCTTGCCGGGCGTCACGTCGGAGTAGCTCTTGCCCAGGAGCAGCCGCTGGGTGAAGACCTGGAAGACCCGCAGCTCCACGGCATTACCCGCCGGGGACCAGCCCGCGGTGAGCAGCAGGTCCGAGCCCACCAGCTGGAAGCGCCGGAAGTCCACGGTCTCCAGGGTGTAGCCGGAGAGCCTGTCCCCGCCGATGATGCTGTGCGGGGGCACGAGCTGCAGGAAGGGCAGGATGGCCAGGTTCTGGCGGATGCGCTCCTGCAGGTCCTGACCCAAGGCAGGGGCGGCCGAGCCGTCGGGGCCCAGGGGCTGTGCCAGGGCCATGTTCATCCGGCTTTGGCCGGGGCCGTAAATGTCGATGGTCACCGCCTGACCCCAGGCGGAGGAAGCTGTGGCGAGCAGCAACAGCAACGCCAGAGCGGGGATTCTCATGGAGGAGTGCATGGTGCCTCCCTATTGCAGTTCCTGCGAGTTGAAGTTGATACGTAACACGGCAAGCCCCGCCGGGGGCGGAGGCAGCAGGTTGAACTGCTGGGCCTCGGCCACGGCCTTGAGCGCCGAGGCGTCGAAATCCGATCTGCCCGAAGAAGTGATGAGCAGGTACTCCACGATCTCGCCGCGTCGGTCCAAACGCAGTTCCACCATGGCCGTGAGCACGGTGCGGGCCTGGAGGTTGGGGTAGCTCCAACGCTCCTTGATGAGCTGGCCCACGGCACGGCCGTAGGCCGCTTCCTGGCTGCCCAGCCCACCTTGCCCCCCTTGGCCGCCCTGGCCACCGCCCGTGCCGGTACCGCCGCCGCTGCCGCTCCCGGTGCCGCCGCCGGATCCGGTGCCCACTGAATCGCGCAGTTCGGCGATTTCCCGGGCCAAGGCATCCCGGTCCTGCTTCTCGGCCTTGGCGGCATCCACCTGGGCGGCTTGCAGGGCCTGGGCCAGGACCTGCTCCCGGGTGGGCTGGGCCGGTTGCTGCGGCTGCTTGGGCGTGGCCGCCTGCTGCGGCTTGGCCTCGGGCTTGGGCTGCTTGGGCGGTTCGGGCGCCGCCTGCTTCACGGGCTCCTGCTTCTGGGGCTCGGGTTTGGGCTTCTCCGGTTCCTTCTTGGGTTCCGGCTTCTTGACTTCCTGCTTCTCCGGCTCCTTCTTGGGCTCGGGCTTGGGCTTCTCCTGCTCCTTCTTCTGGGCGCTGATGTCCTTACCCTTTTGGGGCGGTTCCACGGGCTTGACCGGCTGCGGCGGCTCCTTGACCTCGGGCTTGGCGGGCTGCACGGGCACTGGCTCCGGGGCCGGAGGCTGCGGCGCAGGCT
>CAZNSV010000310.1:0-4809 GCA_964575775.1 uncultured Desulfovibrionaceae bacterium | reverse complement strand
CAACCGCCTGGGTGGCAACTCCCTGTCCGAAACCGTGGTGGCCGGCGGCATCGTCGGGGGGCACATCGTGGAGTTCCTCAAGGGCTGCGAGGTCTCCATCCCCACCCGGCTCATCACCGACACCGCCAAGGCCCTGCAGGAAAAGCTGGACCGCATCGTGTCCGGGGCCAACGGCTCCGAGAACGTCTACCAGGTGCGCGACGCCATGTACGACGTGCTCGAGTACGCCGCCGGCATCTACCGCAACGGCAAGGACCTGGAGCGCGGCGTCAGGGAGCTCCAGGAGATCCACGAGCGGGCCAACAAGGTGGCCCTCAAGACCAACGGCAAGGGCGCCAACCCCGAGCTGGCCCTGGCGGTCAAGCTCCCCGGCATGGTGCGTCTGGCCCTGTGCGTGACCTACGGCGCCCTGATGCGCACCGAGAGCCGCGGCTCCCACACCCGGGAAGACTTCCCCGAGCGCAACGACCGCGACTGGCTCACCCGCACCCTTGCCACGTGGCAGGAAGGCAAGGACTTGCCCACCCTGAAGTACGAGCCCGCATCCAGGACCATGGAGATCCCGCCCGGTGACCGTGGCTACGGCGGAGGCACCATCATTCCCATGAATGCGCCGAAAACCACTCCCGATGCCGCAGCGTCGGGCCAGAGCGAGGAGTAACCCATGGGCCGGCATCTCACCTTCGAGATCTTCCGCTACAATCCCCAGGATCCGGCTTCCGTGCCGCACACCGACGTCTTCCGCCTTCCGGAAACCGAATCCATGACCCTGTTCATCGCGCTGCACAAGATCCGCGAGGAGCAGGACCCTGCCCTGATGTTCGACTTCTGCTGCCGCGCCGGGGTCTGCGGCTCCTGCGCCATGGTCATCAACGGCCGCCCCAGCCTGGCCTGCCACACCAAGACCAAGGACCTGCCCGACCACATCACGCTGATGCCCCTGCCGTTCTTCAAGCTGGTGGGTGACCTCTCCGTGGACACGGGTACCTGGTTCCGCGAGATGTACCAGCGCATCGAGTCCTGGGTCCACACCGACAAGGTCTTCGACCCCCAGGCCAAGGAAGAGCGCATGGAGAACGACATCGCGGAGCAGATCTACGAGCTGGACCGCTGCATCGAGTGCGGCTGCTGCGTGGCGGCCTGCGGCACGGCCCGCATGCGCAAGGACTTCCTGGGCGCCGTGGCCCTGAACCGCATCGCCCGCTTCGTCATCGACCCGCGCGACCAGCGCACGGACCAGGACTACTTCGACGTCATCGGCACGGACGAGGGCATCTTCGGCTGCATGGGCCTCTTGGCCTGCGAGGACGTCTGCCCCAAGCAGTTGCCCCTGCAGGACCAGCTGGGCTACCTGCGCCGGAAGATGGCGGTGAGCATTCTGCCCTGGAAAGCGAAGAAATAACCGGACGGGGGCGTTCACGCCCCCTTCCTTTTCTGGAGGAAACGGCATGCGCAGTATCCCCGCCCAGACCATCATCGACGCGGTGGCCGCCCTCTGCATGGACGCCAACCGCTACCTGCCCGCGGACGTGCGCCGGGCCTTCGAACAGGCCCAGGCCGCGGAACCGGGCCCCGTGGCCAAGGAAATCTACCGCCAGTTGCTGGAAAACGCCGACCTGGCGGCGGACAGCGGACTGCCCCTCTGTCAGGACACCGGCCTGGCCGTGTTCTTCGTGGAAATGGGGCACGAGGTGCTGGTGGAGGGCATGCCCCTGCACCAGGCCGTGAACGAGGGCGTGCGCAAAGGGTACCAGGAAGGCTACCTGCGCAAGAGCGCCTGCGACCCCATGACCCGCGCCAACACCAAGGACAACACCCCGGCCGTGACCCACGTCTTCACCGTGCCGGGCGACCAGCTCAAGATCAGCTTCATGGCCAAAGGCGGGGGCAGCGAGAACATGTCCCGCGTGACCATGCTGGCCCCGGCCCAGGGCTGGGAAGGCATCAAGAAGTTCGTGCTGCAGCGGGTGGCCGAGGCCGGCCCCAACCCCTGCCCCCCCATCATTTTGGGCCTGGGCATCGGCGGCACCTTCGACTATGCGCCCATCCTGGCCAAACAGGCGCTGCTGCGCCCCATCGACGACGTGCACCCCGACCCGGACATCGCGGCCAAGGAAGCGGAACTGCTGGGCCTGGTCAACGGCCTGGGCATCGGCCCCATGGGGCTGGGCGGCGTCAGCACCTGCCTGGCCGTGAAGATCGCCATGGGCCCCTGCCACCTGGCCAGCCTGCCCCTGGCCGTGAACGTGCAATGCCACTCCTCGCGGCACAAGGAGGTCACCCTCTGATGGCTGAACACCATTTGCAAACCCCGCTCAAGGACGAGGACATCCTGAAGCTCAAGAGCGGCGACGTGGTTTTCCTCACCGGGCTCATCTACACCGCCCGGGACGCCGCCCACAAGCGCCTGGTCCAGGCCCTGGACGAGGGGCAGGAACTGCCCTTCGACCTCACGGGCGCGGCCATCTACTACGTGGGGCCCTCCCCGGCGCCTCCGGGGCGGCCCATCGGCTCCGCCGGCCCCACCACCAGCTACCGCATGGACACCTACGCCCCCCGGCTGCACAGCCTGGGACTCAAGGCCAGCATCGGCAAGGGCAAGCGCAACGACGCGGTGAAAGAGGCCCTCAAGGAGCACAAGGCCGTGTACTTCGGCGCCACCGGCGGCGCCGGGGCCCTGCTCTCGCAGCGCATCCGCGCGGCCCGGGTCATTGCCTACGAAGACCTGGGGCCCGAGGCCATCCGCGAGCTCGAGGTGGTGGACTTCCCGCTCTTGGTGATCAACGACGCCTACGGCAACGAACTCTACGTGCAGCCCAAGCTGGACCAGTAGCCAACCTGCACGCCTGAAAGCACGGCGGCGCCCTGCTCCGGAGCACCGGGGCAAGGCGCCGCTTTTCTTTGCAAAATAACGCCAAAAAAACAGCTTGACGCTACCGGGCTTCACGGCCATACTTCCTAATTCCGGCAGCGCTTGCGCTGCGGGAGCCGGGCGGCAGGAGCGTCGTCAACCCCGTCAGGTCCGAGAGGAAGCAGCGGTAGCGGTTGCTCTTGGGTGTCCGGCTCCCCTAAGGGCCCGGGAGCGATCTCGGGCCCTTATCTTTTCCTTCACCCGCCCCCGCGCGCGCCCTCACTTCCTCGCCGGTTCGCAACTCGAAAAGCCCAGCTTCTCCAAAATGGTCATCAAGGGGCACCAGTTGCTGAACGCCGACTGGAAGAGATTGAGCCCCACAAAGCCGGTCAGCAGCAGCCACCACGGCGAGACAAAGGCCGCCAGCACGGCGCTGAGCAGCACCAGCACCCCGGCCGCGCCCCTGACGATGCGTTCGATGGTCATGAAGAGCCTCCTTGTTTTACGGGAAACCATAGCGCAAAACCCCCCTTGGAACAAGGCGGCGTTCGAGTCGGCTCGGTGTGGGGTGCGTTCAGTCCGCGCTGCTGAAACGCCAGGCGCAGAACCATTCCGCCGGATGCGGATCCGGGGGGCAGGCCAGGCACTCCGTGCGCAGGTCCGGGTGGAAGGCCCGGGCAAAGGTGGTGTACTCCACCAGACCCCCGGACTTGCAGGGGTAGTCCTCCAGCCCCTTGCGGCGACGGGCGTCCTGCACCCGGCAGCGGCACATGCGGAAGGTGAAGCCCGTGGCGCCTTCGTCCACCACTTCCTGTACATTGAGCCGGGCATAGAGCCGGGCGCTCAGGGCCTGGCGCAGCTGGGCCAGCCCTTCCCGCGCGTCACGCGCAAGGGGCAGCCGCAGCAGCTCACGAATGCGCGCGGCCTCGAAGGGCGAGAAGCGGCTCCAGCAGGTGTCGTTGATGCGCTTGGCGTCCGTCAACCCCGTGGGGGTGTGGGCCTCCGCGGCCTGGAAGAAGACCCCGTCGCAGGCCAGCCAACTCGCGGCCAGGGCCTCGTGCAGGGCCTCCAGACGTTCCGGGGGCAGGTCCAGCAGGGCCTTGGGCAGGCCGTGCTCCAGGGGCAGGTCCAGGGTCTTGGCCAGCCGCCCCAACAGGATGTCGCGCCAGCGGTCCCCGGCCTCGCGCTCCATGGCCAGGGCCGTGTCCAGGCCGCAGTGGTGCACGGCCTCGGCGAACCACAGGCCGTAATGGACCATGATCCGGCGCAGGGCGTCCAGGACCTCGACGACGCGCTGTTCCCGCTCTGCAGACAACCGTGGGCTCCCGGGAAGGGGTGGATTATTTCATGCGGTAGGTGATGCGGCCGCGGGTCAGGTCGTAGGGGGAGAGCTCCACCTTGACCTTGTCGCCCGGGAGGATGCGGATGTAGTATTTGCGCATTTTTCCGGAAATGTGCGCCAGCACATTGTGTCCGTTCTCCAGATCCACCTTGAACATGGCGTTGGGCAGGGCCTCCTGCACAACACCGTCCACTTCGATGGCTTCCTCTTTCGGCATACGTCCTCCTGCCGCATGTCGTGGCAGTCGTTCAAAGGTGCGATGAACTCCCCGGCCCCCGCCGTACTCCCGTTTCCGGCCCTTGGGCATCACCAGCCGCAATGGTGCCGGAACCCGGTTTCACTTTGCACGTAAGCCGCCCCCTGTCAAGGAGACTCTTGCCCACTCTTCCAGGCAATCCGGGGGGTTCCAATTTCCCGTTCAAAGTCAACCATCCCAGCGGAAAAACAGCCTGGTCCGGCGGGAATCGTCCGGATAGAGCACCTGGATGCAGCCCTGTTCAGGGTTGCCGTCGTCCAGACGCCGGTCCAGGGCCAGGGCCACGGCCGGTTCGATACGCTCCCCCACCAGAAAGTGAGCGGCTTGAGGACGGTTGTGCAGGTTCTCCCCCCAGAAAAA
>CAZNSV010000309.1:0-4819 GCA_964575775.1 uncultured Desulfovibrionaceae bacterium | reverse complement strand
GCGGCGCCTTGGCGGTCTCTGGGTCCTTGAACTGCTCCACATGATAGCGGTTCAGCTTGTCGAAGCCGCGCTCGGCCAGCTTCTGCCCCAGCAGGAAGACGATCTCGGTCTCGTCGATCTTGTAGTCGAAGGGCAAGTCCACGATGGGTTGCATCAGGGGCACGTGCCGGTGACAGTTCCCGATGGACTTGGAGAAGCCCCACTTCTCGTAGAGGTGGTGGGTATCGGGCAGCACGATGTCGGCGAACCAGCTGAACTCCGAGGCATTGGTGGTGATGTGCACCAGGAAGGGGATCATGGCCAGGGCCTCGTCCCAGCGCTGGGCCTGAGGCGTGGAGAAGTTGAAGTTGTTCATGTAGGCGATGGCCACCTTGATCTCGTTGGGATCCTTGTTGATGATCCCTTCCGCGGCATTGTTGGTCACCACGCCGCCCCCGGACTTGCCGCCGTTGAGGGCCGGGAACTCCAACCGCCCCCGGTGATCGATCTTCCCGAACTTCAACCCCTTGGCCGCAATCTCGTCGACGTACTCCTTGAAATCGGGAAAGCCCTTGGAGTACTCCTTGTTGGAAGCCAGCGGCCCCCCAACGTTGTCTGTGGAGCCCACCAGCCCATTGAGGGCATGAGCCGCCATGCTGGCGTAGGCCCCGCGGACCTGCATGCAGGGGCCGCCCCCCACCCAGGACATGGCGTGGGGCGCCGCCTTGGCAAACTTGACGGCCACGCGCCGGATCTGCTCTGCCGGGAGCCCGCAGCGCTCGGCCGCCCACTCGGGGGTCTTGTCCTTCAGCTCGATGTTCCACCACTTCACCAGCCCGTAAGTGTACTTCTCCTCGAAGTCGGCCTCGCTGACCCAGGCATTGGGCCGGAAGCGGTTCTGGCCATCGGTGAAATCACCCACAAACTCCCGGTACCAGAGTCCTTCCGTGAGAATCACGTGGGCCATGGCACTGGCCAGGGCGCCGTCGTGTCCCGGTTCGATGGGCAGCCACTCGTCGGCCTTGGTCGCCGTGGCCGAGAGGCGCGGCTCCACCACCGCCACCTGGGCCCGGTCCATGGCCCTGCCCCAGGCCTTGATGTAGTAGGAGACCTGCCGGTTGGTGGCCAGGGGATCCGCCCCCCACAAGAGAATGTAGCGGGTGTTCTCCACGTCGTACTGGCGGTAGTCCCACAGCCCTTCGGTATAATAGGGGCCGAACTTCTCTGCCTCGGCGCAGATTGAACTGTGCGAGATGTTGTTGGGGGAGCCGATGATCTTGGGCAGGGAATCGTAGAGCAAGGGGTTCATGTGGGAGTAGCGCCCCCGCATGAGCATGAACTTTTGCGTCTCGTCGTTCTTGCGTAGCTCCATGATCTGGTCGGCGATGGTGTCCAGGGCCTCGTCCCAGCTGATTGGCACGAAGCCGGGGTCCTGGTCGCGCCCCTTGGCCGGGTTGGTGCGCTTCATGGGCACCTTGATGCGGTCGGGGTCGTATACCTGCTGCAGGGAAAGATGTGACTTGGGGCAGCAGGCGCCCATGTTCACCTTGGAGTTGGGGTTGCCACGGATCTTCACGGCCCGCCCCTCCACGACGTAGACCTGCAGGGAGCACCAGGAGGTGCAGCCCTGACAAGTGCCGGGGCGCCATTCTCCCAGCTTGCCTGCGTTGTTGCCCGCTGCCTCGGCGCGGGAGGCGGGAACGAAGGCCGTGAGTCCCGGCAGCGCCAACCCGGCTGCCGCACCGGCCGTGAGCGATGTCTTGAGAAAACTGCGGCGGCTCAAGCCTTGAGCCGTACGACAGCTGCCCTCGGGAACTTTTGTTTCTTTCATGGCGTCCCTCATCGAGTAGTCAGAGTTATGCGTCTCCAGGGTTGTTCCCTGCCGGCTCCTTGCCGGGCCGACGCGCGGCTATTGCCAGGGGCAGGGTTCCACCACCCCGCCCCATCTCTCCTATCAGGCAGAGCTTTTCGCGTATTCAGGGTCCATGGCCCGGGCCAGCTGCAGCAGCACCGCCATGCCCCGTATGGTTCCCTTGTCACGCAGGGCCTTGAACAAGCTGCCCATGGTGGCTTCGCGCGCCTGCTGCAGATCCACCCTTGCCGGGACCTGGGCCGCGTGCTCGATAAATGTCGTGGCCTCTGGGCTGAAGAGCGCAGTGGAGGCAGCCCCCAGGCGCTTGAGACCTTCCTCCAGTTGCTGCAGGTCGCTGCCAGAAAATCGCTTGCCGACCTCCTGCAAGGCATTGAGCACCGCACCCAACATGACAAACACGTTGTCCCGTTCCAGGGTGTCCAGCATTTCAATTGCATGGGGCACGGACGTGCGCAACAACGGCTCCGCTGTTTCAACGAAGCCCAATGCACCGCTGAGATAATCCAGGGATGTGCTCACATTGTGGATGCTGCGTACCGCCTTCTTCACGGTGTAGAGCAAATCCTCCAGTTGCACGTCGCCTTCGATTTCGGCCAATTCCATGATCAGGGCCTTGACCGCCTCGTTGACCCGCGGGGTCAGCTCCTCGCGCAGTTCCTGCAAACTCGCGGCCTGCGCGGCCAGGGGGGTCAGCAATGCCTCCAGCCTGTCCAACCGGGTGATGATTTCTTCTTCGCGTTGCATGGCCATCTCCTACAGTGCCGTTGGCACGGACTGACGGATCTTGCCGGCCAGATTCATCTGCGGCTCCAGGGGCAGTTCCTCACCCTTCATCATCAGATTCCAGTAGACCCAGCGGAACATCATCTTGCCCCAGTAGTTCGGCAAACTCTCCTTGAGCAGGCTGAAGGGGCCGAGCCCAGGGAAGGGGAATTTCCCGGGCAATGGCTCCACAGTGTAGTTGAAGTCCAACAGAATGGCCTTTTCGTAGCCCGAGGCCAGAAAGCAGGTGGCATGACCGTCAAAGGTGGGCTTGGGGGGATAGCCGTCGATCTCCCTCACGATGTTGGCCAACACGGTGGAGGCTGCGTAATGGGCCGTAGAGCCTGCCTTGGAAGCCGGAACATTGGTGGCGTCACCGATGACGTAGACCCGCTCCAGCCCTTCCGCCTGCAGGGTGTAATTGTTGGTCTGCATGAACCCCAGCGGGTCGCCCAGCCCCGATGCGCCGATGCACTTGTCCCCCTGGTTGGGGGGGATGGAGACCAGGATGTCGTAATCCACCCGCCTGCCGTCTCCAGCTTCCAGGTAACGCTCCTTGGCATTGACTCCGGCCAGGTTGAACTGGGTGGTCACCTTGATTTTCTTCTGCTCTGCAATCTGGGCCAAAGCCTTGGTGGCCACTGGTTTGGTGAAGACTCCGCCCAGGGGCGTGACCAGTTCGATCTCCACCCGATCCCGCACCCCGTTGACCTTGAAAAACCAATCCGCCATGAACACGAATTCCAACGGCGCGATGGGGCACTTGTAGGGCACGTCCGCGATGTTCATCACCACGCGCCCCTGCTCTAAATATTTCAAGGCTGACCGCAGCTTCTTGGAGCCTTCCAGAGTGTAGAAGTTGTGGATACTGTCGCCCCACCCTTCCAACATGCCGTCCACCTCTTCCGGTGAAATGCGGCAACCAGTGGCAATGATCAGCCAATCGTAATCGTAGCTGCCGCTGGTCCCCTGCACAGTCCGCGCGGCGGGATCGATCCTGACCACAGTATCCACCACGAATTCCACACCACGTGGGATGAATTCCCGGCGGGGCTTGATGACGTCGCGCTCCCCGTAGATGCCGAAGGGAATGAACAAGTAGCCGGGTTGGTAGTGATGCTTGTCGTCCCGGTCGATGATGGTGATGGAGGCCCGCTCTTCATCCAGCTCCTTACGGAGCATGTTGGCCATAATGGTGCCCCCGGCTCCGGCTCCGATGATCAGGATTTTATGCATGCCCTCACTCCTTAATGGCCCCAGATTAAAAGCTCATGCCCCGCCATCCCCAGCCTCTTCCAGTTTTGCGCTGGCCCGCAACAGGCTGCGCAGACAGAACTGCAACTCCTCTTCTTTCAGGGGCAGCCGCAGGCACGAAAAGATGTTGCTGCGCAGCGCCTCTTTCAACTCGGGATGGCTCGTGCTCCGCGAGAGCACGATGACCTTGATACCGGGGTGTGCGGCGGCGAGCCTCGAAAAGTACCCCTGACTCATGGCCTGTCCATCGAGTTCCGCAACCAGTGCCGTACAACCCTGCCCCTCCAACTCCAGCACGGCCGCAGACTCCAGGCACCGGCAACGCGCTCCGGCGAGATTGACCAGGGAGCACACCTTGCGAGCCAGGTCTTCATCCCGGCAGGCCACGGCGACAATGAACTCCTCCATGGGGGCCTGTCCTGGTTGCAGGTTCTCCTTCCCCGGTCCTTGCGTCGCGGCCTGGGGGAGCAGTGTCCCTGCCGCGCGCCAACCATACGTCCCACAAAGCAAAACCAGGGCCAGTACCCGCACCGACGGCCCAATCCGGAGTGCATCCGTCGGAAACCGTGCGAGATTACACACCAAGAGGGGAGATATCAGGGGAGGGCACGAAGGAAAGGGACCCAAGCTGCAGCAAGGCCACAAGGCCCTGGCTGTCCAAATTCGGGACAGTTAGGGATCAAGTCTAAATTTTCTTCTATTTATCAGTGCGATGGCGTCGTGCTGATTTTGGACATATTCTGCATTCGTCCAAAACCAACACAGTCAGGCAGACAGTTTCCCGGGCACCTGGATGCGAAACTTGCGCAGCTTGGCGTACAGCGTGCTGCGTCCGATGCCCAGCCGTTCCGCCGCGTGGGTCCGGTTCCAGGCGCAGTCGGCCAGGGTCTGCAGCAGCAGCTGCCGCTCCTGCTCCTGCATGGTGCTGCGTACCGGAACACTCCGGGGGTT
>CAZNSV010000308.1:0-4826 GCA_964575775.1 uncultured Desulfovibrionaceae bacterium | reverse complement strand
GCTACGACCGGCTGGTGCAGTACAAAACCGTGGACGGCCAGGGCAGCACCGAGGTGGAACCCTCGGTCGCCGAGTCCTGGACCGTGTCCGAGGACGGCCTGGTCTGGACCTTCACCCTGCGTGCAGGCATCACCTTCGACGACGGCACCCCCCTGGACGCCGAGGCCGTGCGCTTCTCCCTGCAGCGCACCCTGGACATCGGCAAGGGCCCCGCTGACAACATCGGCGCCATTGCCACCATGGAAGTGGTGGACGCCCGCACCCTCAAGGTCACCCTCAAGAACGCCTACGGCCCCTTCCTGCAGACCCTGGCCACCGACGGCGCCAGCATCGTGAATCCCAAGGTCCTGGAACACGCCAAGGACAACGACCTGGCCCAGGCCTGGCTGGCCGAGAACACCAACGGCAGCGGCCCCTACCGCATCAAAGAATGGACCAGGGGGCAGCGCTGCGTGCTGGAAGCCAAGCCCGGTTACTGGGGCGGCGAGCCCAAGAGCAAGCTGGTGGTCATCCGCTTCATGGCCGAATCCGCCGACCGCCGCATGGCCCTGGAGCGCGGCGACATCGACATCGCCGAGAACATCCTCATCGACCAGCTCCCGGCCCTGGAACAGAACCCCGACGTCGACGTCAAGCGCTTCCCCTCCCAGATGGTGGAATACGTCTACGTGAACTGCCAGAACGACAAGCTCAAGGACCCGCGCGTGCGTCAGGCCCTGAGCTACGCCGTGGACTACAAGGGCATCATCGACCACGTGCTGCAGGGCAACGGCGTGCAGATGCGCGGCCCCGTGCCCCTGGGCATGTGGGGGCACAAGGACGACGCCAAGCAGTACACCAAGGACGTGGCCAAGGCCAAGGAACTGCTCAAGGCCGCCGGGGCCGAGAACCTGGAGCTGACCCTGATCTACTCCGAACGCCGCGCCACCTGGGAACAGATCGCCACCATCATGCAGGCCGACTTCGCCGAGATCGGCGTGCAGCTCAAACTGGAGCTCATGGCCAACCCCACCCTGCGCGACAACGTGGACAAGGGGAACTTCGAGCTCTGCCTGGGCGCCTGGAGCCCGGACTTTGCCGATCCCTTCATGTTCATGAACTTCTGGTTCGATTCCAACCTCTTCGGCCTGCCCGGCAACCGCAGCTTCTACAAGAACGACAAGGTCGACGAACTGGTGCGCAAGGCCGCCGCCCTGTCGGACGTGGCCGAGCGGACCAGGCTCTACCACGAGGCCCAGGACATTATCATGGAAGACGCCCCCTATATCTTCCTCTACCAGGTCCAGACCATCGTGCCCATGCGCAAGAACGTGCGTGGCTACGTCTTCAACCCCATGCTGGAAAGCATGTACAACTTCCAGGGCATCTGGAAGGAATAACCCCAACAACGCGGCCGGGCCGTTCGCCCCTCGTGCGGGGGAACGGCCCGGCCCTTTCCCGAGGCCCCCTTGCCTTTCGCCCCGTACCCGCTCCCGAGTCCATGCGCATCCTGAACTACGTCCTGCGCCGCCTCGTCTACATGCTGCCCGTGCTCTTCGGCGTCACGGTGCTGGTCTTCGTCATCTCCCACGCCATTCCCGGGGACCCGGCCTCGCTCATCGCCGGGCCCAAGGCCAGCCGCGAGGCCCTGGAGAACATCCGCCGCAGCCACGGCCTGGACCAGCCCCTGCCGGTGCAGTACCTGCGCTTCGTCACCGGCCTGTTGCAGGGCGACCTGGGCATGTCCATCCGCAACCACCGCCCCGTGACCCAGGACCTCAAGGACTTTTTCCCGGCCACCCTGGAGCTGACCCTGGCCAGCCTGGCGCTGTGCCTGGGTGTGGGCATCCCCCTGGGCATCCTGGCCGCGGTAAAGCGCAATTCCTGGGCCGACCATCTCACCCGGGTCTTTTCCGTGTTCGGGGTCTCCACCCCGGTCTTCTGGCTGGGGCTGATGCTGCTCTTGCTCTTCTACCGCAACCTGGGCTGGCTGCCCGGCTCCGGGCGGCTGGACGTGCTCACCGAGGCCCCGGTGCGCATCACGGGCATGTACATCCTGGATTCGCTGCTCACCGGCAACTGGAGCACCCTGCGCCAGGCCCTGCACCACATCATCCTCCCGGCCTTCTGCCTGTCCTACGTGTACCTGGCCATCATCACCCGCATCGTGCGCTCCTCCATGCTGCAGGTGCTGGGGCAGGACTACATCACCACGGCCCGGGCCAACGGCCTTTCCGAGGCGCGGGTGGTGCTGCGCCACGCCTTCAAGAACTCGCTCATCCCCACGGTGACCATCACCGGCCTGTCCTTCGGCGAGCTCTTGGGCGGCGCCATTCTCACCGAGACCATCTTCGCCTGGCCCGGCATGGGCAAGTACGTGGTGGACTCCGTGAACTACCTCGATTTTCCCGCCATCATGGGCTTCACCCTGGTGGTCAGCGTGGCCTACGTCTGCATCAACCTGGTCGTGGACGTGCTCTACGCCCTGCTCAACCCCACCATCCGGTACTGACCGTGACCACGACCTTTGCCAAGCACCCACGCCTGCGCGAGCTGCTGCTCACCCTGCGCATCCTCGGCCGCAACCCCTCGGCCGTGGCCGGAGCCGCGATCCTGGGCTGCATGCTGTTCCTGGCCCTGAGCGCCCCCTGGCTGGCACCCTACGACCCCATCCGCCTGAACCTGCCCGAGCGGCTGCAGCCGCCCAGCCTGGCGCACCTTTGCGGCACCGACGAGCTAGGCCGCGACATCCTCAGCCGGGTGATGCACGGTGCCCGCATCTCCCTGCGCATCGGGGTGATCATCATCTGCATCGCCGGGGGGTTGGGCTCCATCATCGGCGCCACGGCCGGCTACCTTGGGGGGCGGCTGGACAATCTGATCATGCGCTGCATGGACGTGATCCTCTCCTTCCCCAGCCTGGTGCTGGCCATGGCCCTGGCCGCGGCCATGGGCCCCAGCCTGAACAACGCCATCCTGGCCGTGTCCTTCGTCATGATCCCCAAGTTCGCGCGCATGGTGCGCGGCGAGGCCCTGGCCGTGCGCGAGATGCCCTTCGTGGCCGCGGCCAAGGTCTCCGGAGCCGGGCACTGGTGGATCATCCGCCGCCACGTGCTGCCCAACTGCTGCAACTCCGTCATCGTCCTGGCCACCCTGACCATGGGCGACGCCATCCTCATCGCCGCGTCCCTCTCCTTCATCGGCCTGGGCGCCCAGCCCCCCACTCCGGAATGGGGCGCCATGATCAGCGTGGGGCGCAAGTTCCTCATGGACCAGTGGTGGTACGCCACCTTCCCCGGCCTCTTCATCCTGGTCACGGTCATCGGCTTCAACATCCTGGGCGACGCCCTGCGCGACGTCCTGGACCCCCGCATCAGGAGATGAAGCCCATGCCAGCCCCCCTGCTCAGCATCCGCAACCTCAGCCTCGAATTCACCACCTATCTGGGGCGGGCCAAGGTCCTCCAGGACCAGGACCTGGACATCCTGCCCGGCGAAATCCTCGGCCTGGTGGGCGAGACCGGCTGCGGCAAGTCCGTCACGGCCCGCTGCATCCTGCGCCTCATCCCCACCCCGCCCGGGCGCATCACCTCCGGCAGCATCCACTACCAGGGGCAGGACCTCCTGCAACTGCCCATGCGCCAGATGCGCCGCATCCGTGGCAACCGCATCTCCATGATCTTCCAGGAGCCCATGTCCTGCCTCAACCCCGTGTTCACCGTGGGCGCCCAGATGACCGAGGTCCTGCGCCTGCACGAAAGGCTCTCCCAGCACCAGGCCCGGCAGCGCTGCGCCGAGCTCCTGGCCCAGGTCCAGATGCCCGACCCGGAGCGGGTGCTGCGCAAATACCCCCACGAACTTTCCGGCGGCATGCGCCAACGGGTGATGATCGCCATGGAGCTCTCCTGCAACCCGGAACTGCTCCTGGCCGACGAACCCACCACGGCCCTGGACGTCACCGTGCAGGGGCAGGTGCTGCAGATCATCAAGGAGCAGGCCGCGCGCCGCAACCTCTCCGTGCTGCTCATCACCCACGACATGGGCGTGGTGGCCCAGGTCTGCCACCGCGTGGCCGTGATGTACGCCGGGATGCTGGCGGAGTGCGCGCCGGTGCGCGAGCTCTTTGCCGCGCCGCAACACCCCTACACCCAGGGGCTCATCGCGGCCATTCCGGGCGCGCCGCGTTCCGCTGCCTGCGGTACCACGCCGCAGCCCCCCGGCCGCCTGGCCTCCATCCCCGGCACGGTGCCCGGGCTCATCGCCCCCCCAAAAGGCTGCCGCTTCCACACGCGCTGCGCGCAACGCTTCGGCCCCTGCACCGAGACCCCGCCCCCACTCCTGGCCGTGAGTCCGCGGCACGACGTGGCCTGCCACCTTTACGCGGAGGGGCGCGCATGTCCTTGAATCAGGCGCCGCCGGTCATCGAGCTGGAAGGGCTGGTGAAGCGCTTCCCCCTGCCCCGCCATTTCCCCTGGCAGTCCAAACGCTTCCTGCATGCGGTGGATGGGGTGAGCCTGCGCGTGGCCGAGGGCGAAACCTTCGGCCTGGTGGGCGAGAGCGGCAGCGGCAAGTCCACGGTGGGCAACTGCATCCTGCGCCTGCTCACACCCGACCAGGGGCGCGTGCTCTTTCGGGGGCAGGACCTGGCCACCATGCGGCAGGACCAGCTCCGGGCCATGCGCCGCCGCCTCTCCGTGGTCTTCCAGGACCCTCAGTCCTCCCTGGACCCGCGCATGACCGTGAAGCACCTGGTGGGCAGCCCGCTCATGGTGAACGGACTGGCCAAGGGGCGCGATCTGGAAGAACGCGTGGCCGCGCGGCTGGAAGAGGTGGGGCTGGCGGCCGAGC